>CASEHG010000045.1 GCA_949287565.1 uncultured Brachyspira sp. | reverse complement strand
ATTTTCCCACCCTCTATACTTATAATTTAAATTTGACATTAAAACTTTAACTTCTTTATTACTAAAATAGAATTTGTAAACACCCATCCAATTTTTTTAAAACTTAAAGATGCATTCACTGCACGTAAAAATAAATTTAATATATTGAATAATAAAAAATAAATTAATGTAAATTACCGTGCGTACGTATTTGCAAAAAAGTAAAATTATAATATACTTGATACCAATTTTATTTATAAAAAATACTAGAAAATGAAACAGAAGGCTAAGCTATTTTGAAAAAATAATATTGGAGTTTTAATAATGAATAGAAAAAAAATTTCAATTATAGAAAAAATATTAATATGTTCTGTAGGAATATTTTTAACTTTTGATGGGATAGTAGGATTCTTTTCTTTTATTGATACAAAAAATTATATTCATACTGTAGGAGTGGTTGAAGAGTTAGATAGAAGAAAAATAGTATATAACCCTAGAAAAATTGGATATAAAAAGGTAATGGTAATAAGATATGAAGCTGATAATCATGGAACATTATATGCTACTTTAAGAAGTCATTATCCATTTAGAAAAGTAGGTGATGAATTGCCTTTATGGTATGATCCTGATGAACCCAAAAATATAAAACTTCCACTTTCTGATAGTATTTCTTATATATTAAGCATTGTTATAGGATTGCTAATAATTTATTTTGGAATTTATATTGTAAATGAAAATAAATATCGATTATGATGATTTAAGCCTAAAATCTTATATTTCTTATTTATTCAATTTTTTTAAATTATAATTAAGTTATATATAACAATTTATTGCAAAAATGCTAAACTATAATATACTATCAATCAATTATTTATGAAGAAACTTTTTTTATATTTCATTTTACTAGTTATTATAGCGGCTAATCTTTACCCTCAAGTTTTTAAACCATTTAGAAAATTATATACTATACAAACAAAAAAATTTGAAATAATATTTCCTATAGAATCAAGAAGAACAGCAGAAAATTTAGCAAAAGTAGCTGATGATATATATGAAAAATATTCAAAAATTTTAAATAGCACTGTAAGAGGAAAAATCCCCATAACAATAACACCAGATATAAATATGTTTAATTCAATGGCTATGATAATACCATATTCAAGTTTGATACTATATGATACTAATATGGATGAAAATCTTACAAGCTATAATAATAATTTTGAGACAGTGTTTATACATGAACTCACACATTTACTATCTATGGCTTCGGAAAATACAGGACTAGCCACTAAAGTTTTAGGTAATTGGGCTTCTTTTGTGCATATTAATGCTATGCCTTTTATGATTGAAGGAGGCCCTGTCAGCATGGAAAGTTTAACAGGTTTCGGACGAGCTAATGATCCATTAGTAAAACAAAGATTAAGACAGGATATATTTGAAGGCAATTTCAGAACTCCTATTCAAACTTCTTATGTTTGGACTAAAAGCCCTTATGGAAACGTTTATTATGAATATGGAGGGTTATTTTCTAAATATTTGCAAGATAGATTTGGAATGGAAAAATATGCAGAGTTTTGGAAAAAAATGCAGACTAGTCTTAGCTTTTCATTTCTTATTTATAATTCAGGAGTTTATGGGGCTTTCAAAAAAGTTTATGGAATGAAATTTACAGAAGTATGGGCAGACTTTCAAAATTCATTGGCATTGGAAAATGTTAATCCAAGCGAAGAATTAATAGCAAATGATAAAGAAACTTTTATAAATGATGTTAATTCTTATAATGATACAGTTTATTATATAGACAATGATATTGGAGCTTTATATTCTTACAAAGAAAAAAGAAATAATCAAAACAATAAAAAAGATTTGAAATTAGAATTTTTAATAGATCAAGGTTCTGAAAGTTTAGATATATCAAAAGATGGAAATTATGTTTTAATAGTTTCTTATATGTTTAATGGAGGACTTTATAAATATATAGTTAAAGAATATGATCTAAATAAAAGAACTAGAACTAAAAGAAAATGGTTCGATATGCAGTATGCAAGATATTTTAAAAATGGAATTATAGGAATATCAAAAGATTTGCATAACTCTATTTTAGTTTATATAAATGAAAATAATGAAAAAGAAATTTTATTACAGGCTAATGATAATTTCGGATATAGTTCTCCTACTGTGATAGATGATAATAATATAGCTTTGATAGTTACCGAAAATGGTATAAGACATATAGCAATATTCAATTATAATAATAAATCATTAAGATATATTGATACAAAAGATAACACTTTGAATTATGTAAGAACTTTAAGATATTCAAATAATAAACTTCTTTTCTCATACAATAATAATGACAGATTTTATAAATTAGGCGAAATAGATTTAAATAATAATCAGATGAAACTCTATACAAAAGACTATTCAGGAGGGGTTTTATCTCCAACCTATGCTAATGGAAGTATTTATTATAGAGGAAGATTTTCAGAGTTTGACAGGCTTATGAAATATTCTGATAATACATCTGTAACAAAAAATTTCACGTACACTGATAAAACAATAAACAAATATGAATTTACTCCACAAATGGATCTTGGCAATTACAATGGCTTTAAATATTTAAAGCCTTGGGCTATGTGGGTACCTCTTCCTCAAATAAATGATAGTTTTCCATTTTTAATTAACGGACTTGGTATATTATCAGTAGTCGCTTCTCCTTCTGCTGATAATTTGGCTTTGATTTGGCTCGGATATGATATACCTTCTAATTTTTTACAGACTGAATTAACTGTAACTTCTTTTAAATTGCTATACCCTTTATACTTCGATTTTAAAAGCGATATAGTATATTCAACTTATAATTATTGGAGATTAAACTCTTATCTTGCTATGCAGTTTATGCTTAACACAGAAAGCGATAAATTATATTTTATGCTTGAGCCTTCAATTTCAGGAGCTTTATTTTCTGAATTTGTTAATCCTCAAACTAATACCTCCCCAGCATTTAATTGGAAATATTCTTCATGGACATTAAATGTTTCTTTAAAAGCCTCGATGATATTCAGAGTGCAAACTGATAGGCCTTATAGAGATGATTTAGTAAATCTTACAGTTATACCTAAATACTCTATTAGATACAATAAATTTGCTATAGATTTCAGTACGAAGTTTCAAACTAGATATGTACCTATAAGAGCTAGTTTTTATGGTTCTTATGCTTTTGATACAAATGCGGCATTTGATGGAGCTTCTACAGTATTCAGCTCAAGTGAAGTAAGTGCTCCTGAAGAATTCTATGCTTATGTAAAAGATAAAAAATATAAAGCGAATTATTTTTTAGGCGGTGATGTTGAACTTTTAGGTTATTTGAGTTCGCATTTTAATTTAAGCCATATATATTTTGATAATTTTTTTGCTTCTCTTTCGTACAGATTTGCTTATTACTCAAAAGAATATATGCATTCCGCAGCTTTAAAAGTAGGATTTGATGCAAGTATTCCTGTATCAGGATATCAAAATGTTGTAACAGGAGAACCTTATATATTATTAGCTTTAAGACTTCCAACAAGTTTAGATAAAAGTGTAATAGGAAATTATCCTACTTTAAACGATCTATATATAGGATTCGGACTTCAAATGTCTTGGTAACAGTTCAAATCAATAAAATTTTTATAGATTTGAACTGTTTATTAACTTTTTATTTTTATATAAAAGTTGCTCTGAGCTGTCCCATAGTTCCAACAAATATAACAAATAATACAAAAGATATTGAAAACCATATTATTCTAAATTTTTTACTTTGTTCGGATTTTATTCCTATAAATGCATAAGCAGCTAGTGCCACCATAGGAAGTCTAGTTAAACTCAAATTACTACTTGTGCTTAAAGGCATTAATATTGTAAATATAGAATAAAATGAAAAATATATTGGAACTTTCTTTATTGATAAAATCGATAATATCAACATTGTCATAGGACATATAAATTCCAATGTAGTTCTTAAAGCAGGGAATTGAAATATTCTAATGAAAAGTTTTATTATAAATGGTATTATTAAAGGACTAGGAGTTTCTCTTGACCATGCTTTCTGCGCCTCCAAGAAATAAAAAGCATTATCAGTCTTTGCATACATATATACGAGCCATAAACCATACACTGCCATAACAACAGCCAAAAAACTAAGTCCTTTTTTTAATAATAAAATAATAGAGTCAAAATTATAATTTCTTTCTTTTAAATAATTGATAAGCATATCCAAACCATATCCTGCAAGAAGTGCTATACCATTTATTCTAGTTAATATAGATAATCCGCAAAAAAGAGCTGCTATCATATAATCTTTATTTTTGTATGAAAGCACAGAAATTAATACCATTAAAAAATATAAGGCTTCAGAATAGCATATAGTATTATAATGAGATGCAGGATAAACAATAAGTCCAAGCACTGCATACATAGAAGCTGTTTTTCCTATATAAGAAATTAAATAATAAAATAATAAAATCATTACAAATATAAATGATATATTAGTGATGAAAAATGCTGCAAATTCGTATGAGCCTAAAAATAAAGGAGATAAATATTTAATCAAAAACGGATATAAAGGGGCATACGCATAGAATGTATTATAATAACCATTCTTTGCTATACTATTAAAAGAAAGAGCATCGGCAAATCTAAAAAGTATATCAGTTAATTTAGTTATATGAGGATTCAAATCATTTCCTTTAGGAAGATAATAATAGCCTATAGCAAGAACTAATATAAATACTAGTCTTGTAAATATAAAAGATACAAATATTATTTTTAATTCTTTTGAATTTAATTTAAAAAAGTTTTTTATGTTTTCTAACATATTAATACATCCTACAAATTTATAGACTAAAATTATATACTATTTCTATAAATAATGTCACATATTTTTATATTCAAAATTGTATTTTTTTTAATAAATGTAAAATATAAGGAACTTTTAAGCAAGTAATTCGTCTAATTATATAATTATAAGTTAGTTTTAGGAGAAAAACTATGAAACGCTTGATTCTTGTTCTTTTTATTACAGTTATATTATCTATATCATTATTCGCTGAAGATTATTATTGTGCTGATGAACCTTATACATATTTTATTTATAATGAAGATTCACTTACTGAAAAACAATTAAATGAAATAATGAAGTTAAAAGATAAATATCAGCCTAAAATTTCAGAACTAAGGAAAAAAATGTATTTAGAAAGAACTAAAATAAATTTGGAAATGTCTAAAAAAAATCCTGATGAACTTGTTATCAATAATTCAATAAAATTAAATATGCAATATGCCAAAGAATTAAAAAAGATAGCCAGTGATTTTCTTCAAGAATATAATAAAATAAAAAATACCAAATAACTCACATAAGAAATAAAACCATATTCTACTAAAAGGGAGAGAAATTATCTCTCCTTTTTTTATATAAAATTATTTTTTATATTTCAATAAATTGCTTTTACATGTATAATAAAAGAAGTAATTATTTTTTAAGGATAAATTATGAAAAAGATTGCTGCATTATTATTTATATTCTCATCTTTTTTATTTTCTTATTATTGTCCATATTCTAATTATCACTATGATTATTTTATTATAAATGCAGAAGGTTTAACAGAAAAACAATTACAGAAAATAATGCAGTTAAAAGAAAAATATCAGCCTAAATTTCATGAATTAAAACAAAAAATTAATATAGAAAAAATAAAAATAGATATAGAAATGTGCAAAGAAAAAAGAAATCAAAAAATTATAGATGAAAGCATACATCTAAATATAGAATATAATAAAGAATTAAAAAAAATAGCTAATGAATTTTTAGAGGAATATAATAAAATAAAAACAGAAAATTAAGATATGAATCATTATAATTTTATTCATAATATGAAAGCAGATTCTGCTCTTTCTTTTATCAAAAAACTTGATTTTGAAACATTAGAAAATAATGATTCATTCTTTTATGATTTTACTGAAAAACTAAAAAATGATAAAAGATTAAATATTCGATATAATGATACTGCAATACTTCAATTATTAATAGATTCTTATATAGATGAATGTGCTTATAATGGAGATAATGAAAGTTTTGAAAATGTTATAGGGAGTATAAATTCAATACTTATAAAAAACAGCGGTAACATATACGCTAGAAATAAAGCAGCATTTCTATATTATACTAAATATATTTATGATTACGATGATATCTATTATGATATAGTGTCTGATCATATAGAAAGAATAATTCATCATAATAATGAAATTAGCTATTTTATTTTAGCTATATTAAATCATCTAAAATATGTAAGAACTAAAAATAATAATTATTTTAATAAAGCATTGGAATATTATAAAGAAGTATTAAATATAATAGGAAGTGATATAAATTTAAGTTATAATATCTTTTCACTATATAAATGCAAATATTCAAATGCTGAAAAAGAAAAACATTTCAATATTGCTGCAGAAATGTATTTAGAAATTTTAGACTTTGATCATGACAATATGTTTGCTTTAGAACATGTAGCCAAATTATATAAAGAAGAATTTCTTCATACTAAAAATCCTGATTATTATTTGCTTTCTATAAATTATTATATAGATTTGTATTATGCCGCTAATGATATTGATATTTTACTTAATGTTGGATTTTTACACACTATCATGTTCAAATATAGTAAATATATACAATTTTCTGATGATGCTGCTTCTGTTTTAAAAAAGATAGAAGATATTAATAATTCTAATAATTTATTATATAATCTTTTGGGATATGTTTACACTATAAGATATGGTTTAACTAAAAACGATGAAGATTTTTCTTCGGCTATGAATTATTATAATAAAGCCAAAGACTCAGACAATAATGCATATTATTTTATAGCATACCTTTATATATTATGCTATAAAAATACAAAAGATGAATTATATTTCAATGCCTCTTTGTCTGCATTTAATCATTTAGATACTGATGATATT
>CASEHG010000044.1 GCA_949287565.1 uncultured Brachyspira sp. | reverse complement strand
ATTCTTCTAAAATCAGTATCCTTATTGTCCATATCCCCTAAAAATATTCTTTCATGTTCAGGAACTTTTTCATAAGCATATTTTAATAATTCTCTGTTATAATCTGAAGGATATACAAGATAATTATGGTAGCATTTTATTGCATAATCAAAAGCATTTTCTTTACCTGAAATCTCTTTTATATTTTCTTCTATCTCTTTTAATTTTTCTTTTTTATTTGTGTACTTTATAGTTGGTTTTAATTTCAGTTTGGCAAGATTTTCTATTATGATAGTATCATCTTCTTTTGGATATAAAAGCAGTTCATTTTTCTCAAACATATTTTTTATATCATCAAAAGAATATATATTGTCATCATTATATATTGATATTGTTTCATCATCATAAATGGCGTAGCAAGTTAAAAATATTTCTTTGCTTGATGAATAATTATCAGATTTTCTAAATATAAAATAACTTTTACCATCGGATAAATCATATCCGAATTGCCCTTTCATTTTAAAATCAATAGGATTAGCCATAAATGATACTTTTAATTTTTCCAATTTTTCTATTTCTCTTTTAGTAGTTTTATAAATATTCTGCATTTCAGGATTCATTTCTTTTAATATGCTTTTAATGTACTCATAATAATCATCTTTATGAAGCCACTGTGATTCTAATATTTTAAAATCGCCTATACCATGAATATCCAATTTCTCATTATCTTCTATAAATGATACAACCCATTTTCTCTCCAATGCTTTTTCAAACTGATAAATATCAAATTTCTCCCAAGCACTTACTATACCATCTTCATAAATTGCTAAATTAGAAAGAAAATAAGAACTATTTTTAATAATACCAAAAAAACTTCTGCCTTCTATTTTTGCATTTCTGTATACATTATTTTTGTTCATAAAGATATTCCCTTGTAATTAATAAATATATTGTTTTTTTAATTTATTTTCACTCCCCACCCTTTATATTTATCGTTTTTTGTTGAAAAGTTTGTTTAAAATATTTTTTTTGATTAGTTTAAAAAAGCATGCCCACCCAAGATTTTTTTTTAATTTATAGCTTTACTTAACGCATGTTTTATGTAAGTTGTTTTTTTATTTTAAGTATAATTTTAATATTGATTATATTTTTTGTTTTGCTTAGTATGGGTAATAGTATTATATTTTTTATTGTTCTTTAAGTAATCTTGACAATTCATTATTTTTTTATAGAATAAAAGGAATATAAAATCAAAAAACATTTGCTATTTTAAAATAAGTATTAAGCTGTAATAATTATTGTAGATAACTTGTGTTTACAATATTAATAAAAGGATAGAAAAATGACTAAACATATTAATAAAATTATAATTTTAATTGTATCTGTTTTTATTTTAAGCTGCAGTAATAAAGTAACTAATCCTGGTAATAAGGTAACTATTTCTAAAAGAAAAGGAACATATGAAGGTATTGCAATTCGACCAACTTTCAGAATGAGAATAATGTTTAAACTTGATGATCAAGCAAATATAATTTATTTGGAAATTTCTGCCGGAAAACCGGTAATAACTGGGGATAAGAAAATAAATATTTCAAAAGATGTTTATTCTACAGCTACAGAATTTTCTTTTGTATTAGGAAGTACTACATACACAATACAATTTAATAGTGATAGTGAAATATCAGGCGGAAAATTACTAGAAAATAATTCTAGTACTGGTGAAATGATTGATTATGATTTGACAAAAATAGAATAATAAAAAATTATAATTAATACTGCGAAAAATACAAAACATATATGCAAATAAATTATATTTATGCATATATGTTTTTTTATATTAAATTTAAATTTCTTATTTAATTAATTATAATACTGCTTTTCAAATTTTTAGAATTTCATTTTTTATTTCTTTATTCTTAATTAGTATTTAATCTGTATTTATAAATAAAAAAATATTGCAAAAATTATAATCTCATATATATTATAGCTTTCATAATTAAAAATAGTTATGAAGAAAAAACTGTTATAAGGAATATATTTTATGGACAAATTTTTCAAGTTAAAAGAGTATGGTACTAATGTAAAAACAGAGGTAATAGCCGGCTTTACTACTTTCATGACAATGGCTTATATACTAGCAGTAAATCCTGATGTACTTGGTGCCACAGGTATGGACAAAGGAGCAGTATTTACAGCTACAGTAGTATCTGCAATAATAGCAACTTTGATAATGTCTTTACTTGCTAATCTTCCTTTTGCTTTAGCACCTGGTATGGGACTTAATGCTTTCTTCGCTTATACTGTAGTATTGGGTATGGGCTATAGCTGGCAAACTGCTTTAACAGCCGTATTTATAGAAGGTATTATATTTGTTGTTCTTACTATTTTTAATGTAAGAGAGGCAATAGTTAATAGTATACCTGTTAATATGAAAAGAGCTATTTCAGTAGGTATAGGATTATTTATCGCTTTTATAGGACTTCAAAACTCTAGAATCATAGTTAATAATGATGCTACTTTGCTTGGACTTGGAAACATTACTTCAGGCAGTGCATTGCTTGCTATTATAGGACTTCTTATAACAGCAATTTTATTAGCATATAATGTAAAAGGAGCTATACTTTTAGGTATATTTATTACAGCAATAATCGGTATTCCTATGGGACTTACAAAACTTTCTCCTGATGCTAGTCTTATACCTCCTTCATTAGAACCTATAGCTTTCAAACTTGATTTCAGTAATATATTTACTCCTAATATGTTTATAGTATTATTTACTTTCCTTTTTGTTGATATCTTTGATACAGTAGGTACATTGGTTGGAGTATGTACTAAAGCAGATATGCTTACAAAAAATGGCGAAGTTCCTAGATGTAAACAGGCTTTATTTGCCGATGCTGTAGGAACAGTTGTAGGTGCATGCTTAGGTACTTCTACTGTTACTACTTATGTAGAAAGTGCATCCGGTGTTGCTGAAGGCGGTAAAACAGGATTAACTTCACTTGTTGTTGCTATATTATTCGCCATTTCTTTATTCTTATCACATATATTTTTAGCTATACCTTCTGCTGCTACTGCACCTGCTTTGATTATAGTTGGATTATTTATGATGACTCCTATATTAGAGATTAATTTCAATGATTATACAGAGGCAATTCCTGCTTTTATATGTATAATATTTATGCCTTTTGCTTATAGTATAGCTGAAGGTATAACTTTCGGAGTATTATCATTTACTATATTAAAATTTGTTTCTGGTAAAAATAAAGATATATCATTATTAACTTGGATATTATCAGCACTTCTTTTAATTAAAATACTTATGCCTATAATACAGAAGCATTTAGGATAATTTATATTTAATTGATTGATTTGATTATTTAAACAGAGGGATTTTTAATCTCTCTGTTTTTTTATTTTATTATTTTTTATATACCTAAACAAATATGTTTTGTCAATTTTAGTTTTTTCAATTTTATTGTTTGAGGTGACCCCCAGTTCTTTTTGCGGCTAAAAGAACCTATATACTAGACAGGCTCGGATACGATTCGAAAAAGACTGCATTTGACGAAGTCCACCTTCGCTCTGCGTGCCTGTGGCAGCTACTTTTTTTAGTGACAAAAAAGTAGATAAAATTTACATAAAGTGCATCAGTTGACAAACTTAAAAATTTTCAGTATACACCTAAACAACTATACTTTGTCAAAAAATAAAATTATATTTTGTTTTTAATATCTGGGGCTTTGCTGCGAAGCACACAGCCGTGCCATACCCCACTTCTTTTGGTGCCCCAGGTGAAGCCCGCCTCGCTGTGCGTGCCGACGAAGTCCACCTACGGTGTCGGCAGGCGAGAAGCAAAAGGGCTATATTTTAGATTAAATTAATAACCTATCTTACATGTAAAACAATTTTAGTATGATTTAATACTAATTTTATATTTGCACTTTCGCAAAGCGTGCCAATGAAGTCCGCCTCGCTAAGCGTGCCGACGAAGTCCACCTACGGTGTCGGCAGGCGTGCGGCGGGAAAAAGTTGAATAAAAAAAGACAAACTTAAAAATTTTTAGTATAATTCAATATTAAAAAAATATGTCTATCTAAAAATTAAGAAATTGATTTGTTGCAATAAAAAAGAGGCTCTATAATAATATAGAACCTCTTATTTATATTTTACTTAAATTATTATTTCTTTGTTGATTTTCTTACACATGGTTTTCTAGCAGGTTTCTTTTCTGCTGCTGCTTTCTTTTCTGCAGAATTATCATCAGATTTTTTTTCTAATTCAGGTAAAAGAAGTTCAGCTATTTGTACAGCATTTGTAGCGGCACCTTTTCTTATCTGGTCTCCTGCACACCAAAATACCAATGAATTTTTAGCACTGATATCTTCTCTTATTCTTCCAACATATATATTATCCTGATTAGAAGTATCTAAAGGCATAGGATATTTAAACTTAGCAGGATCATCAACTACTTTTACTCCTTTTGCTTTAGATAATAATTCTTTAGCTTTTTTAGCAGTGATTTTTTTCTCAGTTTCTATTGTTATAGATTCACTATGGCTTCTTATAACAGGAACTCTTACACAAGTACAGCTTATCTGCATATCAGGTGCATGAAGAATTTTTCTTCCTTCATTAGTCATTTTTAATTCTTCTTTAGTGTATCCATTCTTATCGAAAGAATCAATATGAGGAATTAAATTGTGAAGTATTTGATATTTGAAAGTACTATTTTTAAGTTTTTTTCCTGCAACATAATCTTTTATCTGCTGTTCTAATTCTTCCATACCTTCTTTACCAGCACCGGAAACAGCTTGGTAAGTAGAAACTATGATTCTTTTTATCTTTCCGAATTTGTGAAGCGGAGCTAATGCTACTAAAGCTATTATTGTAGAGCAGTTAGGATTAGCTATTATTCCTTTATGAAGCTTAACATCTTCAGGATTAACTTCAGGAACTACTAAAGGAACATTTTTATCCATTCTAAAAGCACTGCTGTTATCTACAACTATACTTCCAGCTTTTACAGCTAAAGGACTTAATTTCTTACTTAAATCAGCTCCTACGGCAACCAATGTTATGTCCATATCTTTGAATGAATCTTTAGTTGTCTTTTCGATTATGTATTCTTTTTCGTTGAATTTTACTTTTTTTCCTGCTTCTCTATTACCAAGAAGTCTTAACTCATTGATTGGGAATTTTCTTTCTTCCAATACTTTAAGCATCTCCTGACCTACAGCACCGGAAGCCCCTAATAAACATAAATTTACTTTTTTCATAATAGTGTACCATTAATTATTTTTTATTTTTTGTTCCTGCAATTATATATTAATAATATATTAAAATCAAGAATTTTTATATATAGAAATTGCATGGGTGCCATACATATTGCATTTAAGTATTCCTTATCTTTTTGAAGTATAACATAGGTGTATCATAATTTAAAGCTGAATGTATTCGTTTATGATTCCAAAAATTATTATATTTTCTTAATTTTTGATTTGCT
>CASEHG010000043.1 GCA_949287565.1 uncultured Brachyspira sp. | reverse complement strand
TTTTATAAAATTTATTAATATTATGTTAATATCCTTTCATAATATAAAATATATGTTATTATATATTATCTAATTTTTAAATTTTAAATTAATATATATGATATTAGCAGATATATTTTTTGATATTTTTATATTCCCTATAGAATTCATTATAGAAACTCTATTTTTTCTATTTAAGAATATATTTAATCTATCTTATAGCACAAGTATATTCTTATTAAGTTTATCAATAAATTTTTTATCTCTTCCGCTTTATAATATAGCAGAAAAATGGCAGGAAAAAGAAAGAAATATTCAAAATAAAATGAAGCCTATGATAGATAATATAAAAGCCGTTTATAAAGGTGATCAAAGATATTTACTAATAAGAACCTGTCATAGAATTAATGGATATAAGATAATTTATGCCTTTAGAGGAGTTTTAGGGCTTTTAATACAAATACCATTCTTTATTGCAGCATATAATTTTATATACAGCCTGTCCGATTTATCTCAAGGAAGTTTATTTTTCATAAGAGATTTTTCAAAGCCTGATAATTTAATAAACGGTATTAATTTACTCCCATTTACTATGACTATATTCAGTATACTTGCCGGAATGGTTTACAGTAAAAAATTAACTATAAAAGAAAGCATGCCTCTATATATAACTTCATTAATATTTCTAATCATATTATACAATTCACTTTCAGGATTATTATTTTATTGGAATATAAACTGTTTATTTTCCTTAATTAAAAATATTGTTTTAGAATATAAGTTATATAAAGCATTAAATAAAGATAAAATATTAAAAATATGCAATGTATTAGTTATATTAGCTTTTATAGTATTGATTGTGATGTCTTTTATAAATAAAATAGATATAAAAAATATTTTAACTCTTTTTTCAGTAATAATATTAACATTAAACTTTGATTATATAGAAAAATCATTGATTAAAAATAATAATTTCATTAAATACAGGTATAAACTGCTTATATTATCATGTTTGATTATAACCGTACTTTCAGGGCTTTTTATACCTACATCGCTAATAAATAATTCAGTATCAGAATTCAATAATCATTTAACACTAATAATAAATAGTCTTTCAATGAGTATTGGAATATTTTTATTTTATCCTCTATTTATATATAATATATTTTCTGATAAAACAAAAAATTATATTACATTAGCATTTATATTTTTGTCTGTAATATTCATAATAGATACATTCATATTCGCTGGTAACTATCCTAATATGAACTCTGATTTTATATTTGACAGTTCAATTAAAATAATTAATAAAGATATAATAATAAATATTGTAACTATATTAATATCATCTTTATTAGTTTATTTTATAATAACAAAATCAAAATCTTCTATATTGATAAACATTGATTATATAATCATATTCGTATTGATTGCCTCATCAATATTCTATACATATAAGATATTAAGCTATGATGATACATATACAAAAACATCATATAAATTAAAAAACGGAGAAAAAATATTTAATATCTCAAGAAATGGAGAAAATATATTCGTTATAATATTGGATAGAGCCATACCTTCATATTGGTTTGATGCTTTTAACAGATTTGAAGAATATAAAAATATGTTTGACGGTTTTACATTCTATCCAAATACCGTTTCATACAATTATAATACAATAACTATAGCTTCTATTTATGGAGGTTATGATTATTTACCTTATGAAATAAGCACTAATAAAAATAATAATATTACAAATATTCATAATCAAGCTTTATTGACATTGCCTTTATCATTAGAAAAATACGGCTATAAATCCTATATACTTGAGCCTGTTTATGCTAATATGTCCTTTAATGGAGATTTAAGCATATTTAAAAGCTACAGCAATATTAAAGCATACAATAAAGATTATATTTATGATTACAGTATAAATAAATATACAAATGAAAATAATATAATAACATCCAATTTGGATAATGATAAATTGATAAGATTTTCATTTTTTAGAATAATTCCTGTATGGCTAAGAAAAACATTATACAGCGGAGGAAAATGGCTTATAAACGAAAATAATATTATAAATACAAGTATAGAAAATTATGCTTTATTGGATTCTATTAAAGATTTAATAAATATAGATCAAAATGGCAATAATTATAATATAATGCATAACAATACAACACATGAGCCGCATTATTTTCTTCCTGATTTATTGCCTTCAGTATCTTTGAATTATATAGATACAAATGATTTAAAAATATATAAAGATACAAATAGTGTAAGACATTTTTATGCTAATGCTGCCTCAATGAAAAATATAGTCAAAATAATAGACTTTCTCAAAAAAAATAATGTTTATGATAATACAAAGATAATAATTATTTCAGATCATGGATATAGAATAAACTCTAAATATTTTGAAAAACCTAATACAAAATTCATAGCTTTATATAATTCTTTATTAATGTACAAAGATTTTAATTCAAAAGGAAAATTAAATATTGATACCAATTTCATGACTGTAGCAGATATGCCTTATTTAGCTGTTAATCATATAAAAAATGTAAAAAACATATTCAATAACAAAATAATAACTAATGATTATAAAACTAATGGTGCTAATATAATAAGAGTTAGAAGCTGGA
This sequence comes from uncultured Brachyspira sp., assembly GCA_949287565.1. Lineage (GTDB taxonomy): Bacteria > Spirochaetota > Brachyspiria > Brachyspirales > Brachyspiraceae > Brachyspira. The sequence continues at coordinate 14,310 of CASEHG010000043.1, read as the reverse complement.
AACCTGAAAATCAATTATCAAACACTTATGATTTTAATAGTTATTATCATGTAAATAATGATATATTTGATACTAATAATTGGAAATTTTACCGCTGGTATTATGCTAGTAATTACAGTAAAGAAACAGATTTATCATTAGGTTTTATTGAAGAAACAACTAGCAATTAAATTAATATATTTGATTTAATAAATCTATTAATAATTAATAATAATCAATAATATTTAAAAACAAAAAAACCAGCCTAAGAGGCTAGTTTATTTAACGAGGTATAAAAAATATAATATGGAAAAATTCTTTCAAATATGAATAGCAGTAAGATTTAAGTCGGACAATCTCCGAATAAAGGAGGTGATCCAGCCACACCTTCCGGTACGGCTGCCTTGTTACGACTTCACCCTCATCATCAGTCCCACCTTCGGCGCCGCCCCCCTTGCGGTTAGGCTAACGACTTCAGGTAAAACCAACTCCGATGGCGTGACGGGCGGTGTGTACAATCCCCGGGAACGTATTCACCGTAGCGTTCTGATCTACGATTACTAGTGATTCCAACTTCATGGAGTCGAGTTTCAGACTCCAATCCGAACTGAGGCAACTTTTTTGAGTTTTGCTCCACCTCGCGGTCTCGCTTCTCTTTGTACTTGCCATTGTAGCACGTGTGTAGCCCTGGACATAAGGGCCATGAGGACTTGACATCATCCCCACCTTCCTCCTACTTGAACGTAGGCAGTCCCCTAAGAGTGCCCGACATTACTCGGTAGCAACACAGGGTGAGGGTTGCGCTCGTTGCGGGACTTAACCCACCATCTCACGACACGAGCTGACGACAGCCATGCAGCACCTATGTAAAACGTCCTTGCGGTCTGACTTATCTCTAAATCATTCATCTTACAATTCAAACCCAGGTAAGGTTTTTCGCGTATCATCGAATTAAACCACATGCTACACCACTTGTGCGGGGACCCGTCAATTTCTTTGAGTTTCACCCTTGCGGGCATACTCCTCAGGCGGTACACTTAAGACGTTAGCTACGGCACTCCTATTTAAATAGAAGCACCTAGTGTACAACGTTTACGGCTAGGACTACCAGGGTATCTAAGCCTGTTTGCTCCCCTAGCTTTCGTGATTCAGCGTCGATAAATGCCCAGATGACTGCCTTCGCTATAGGTGTTCCTCTCGATATCTGCGCATTCCACCGCTACACCGAGAATTCCATCATCCCCTACAATATCCAAGACTTACAGTATCCGAGGCGTTTCCGAAGTTGAGCTTCGGTCTTTCACCTTAGACTTATAAGTCCGCCTACTCACCCTTTACGCCCAGTAAATCCGAGCAACGTTTGCCTCCTACGTATTACCGCGGCTGCTGGCACGTAGTTAGCCGAGGCTTACATTATCTACTGTCACTCATTCTTCGATAATTTCCGAGGTTTACAACCCGAAGGCCTTCATCCCTCACGCGATGTCGCTCCATCAGACTTTCGTCCATTGTGGAAGATTCTCAGCTGCTGCCTCCCGTAGGAGTCTGGGCCGTATCTCAGTCCCAATGTGGCCGGTCACCCTCTCAGGTCGGCTACCTATCGTAGCTTTGGTAGGCCGTTACCCCACCAACAGGCTAATAGGTCGCAGGCTCATCGTAAAGCGGATTGCTCCTTTCCTCTACTCTACTTATGTAGCAAGAGTATATGCGGTATTAGTCCATGTTTCCATGGGTTATCCCCCACTCTACGGCAGATTACCTACGTGTTACTCACCAGTTCGCCGCTAACTTATCCAGTTGCCCGAATAAGCCCGCTCGACTTGCATGCTTAAGACGCATCGCCAACGTTCGCTCTGAGCCAGAATCAAACTCTCCATACTCACTTTTGTGAATCTGAAATGATTCTTTATTTTACTATTCTACCGAATAGTGATTTACTTACTTAAAGAAATGTTACAAATTGTAACCGTTGGGTCATAGAACTTATTAAGTTCATTTACACCAGTTGTGTTTTGTTTTTCTTAAATTGCTTCTGCTATCCATATTTCAAAGAACTTTTATTTTTGTTTGTGTCAGCTGATGTTTTGTTTTTTTGTTTCTCACCAACTGTTTTATTATTATAGCATACAGCCTAAAAAACACAATGGCTAAAAAGGGCGTTTTTGATAAAATTTCAGCCTTTTTTATCAAAAAATAGTATTTGTAATACATATAATACATATTGAAGTCGGCTAAAAATATATTTTGACTTTTTTGCCAAAAACGAGCCCCAAAAAAGCCTAAAAAACTTGAAATTTGGGGAATTTTTAGAATAAATTTTCAAAAAATGCCCATAAAAAATTAAAATTAATGAAATTCAGGGAAATTTTAAGAATATATTTTGAAAATTTCTTATAAAAAATTCAAAAATAAAATTAATAAAAACAAATCCGATAAAAAAAGTCTGATTTATAAAATAAAAGTATTAAAAAATACACTTGTAAAATATTTTATTAAAACTTGATTTTATATTAATTTAGATATATTATATACATACTGGAGTAGAATTTTGGAAAACATTATAGATATAATCAATAAAGCACAATTAAAAACAATAGATAAAGACACATTTTTGTCAATAGCGTCAATGTGTTCTTTCATTCCAAAATCTATAACAGAAAATAATATTTGGAAGAAATTACCTTTATCTGCTAAAGAAGTATACAGAACTTTAGTAGCTAATTATGATTATGAGCTTGGAATAGCTAAAACAACTCATTCTCAAATATTAAATGAGGCTGGTATAGGCGGAAATGCTACTATAGTAAAATCATTAGATACTTTAGAAGAAAAAGGTTTTATTACTAGAGTAGAATCTAAGGCAAAAAGTCATCATTATCTTATGCCTTATCAAGAAAAGTTCTATGCTACTATATGTAATTTTGAAGCTAGAGATTTTTCTATACTCTATACTGTAAATAAAAAAATTAAAAAAGATACACAAATTAAACAAGTTACTAATAAACTTTTCTTCAAAGTTTGTTATAATTTAAGTTGTTTAGGTATAGATGAGCCTCAAAAATTGATAGATAAGTATTCTTCTGATGGAAATCAGCTTAGAATAATTCTTTCTATGTGTAATTATGTTTATATAGCAAAAGAAAAAAATCTAAATAAAGATATAAATTTAAATAAATATCTTATAGATTCTTTAAAAAGAGGCAATATAACTGAAAACATATTCGATGAAAAGACAATGAATACTATAAAAAGTATATTAATAAACAGAAAACAAAATATAACAGAGTGAAAATATGGCAACAAAAAAAACTACAACAAACAAAAAAGAAGAAGCTAAAGAAACAAAAAAAGCTGCAACTGAAAAAACTACTAACAAAAAAGAAGAGCCTGTAAAGAAAACTACAGCTAAAAAAACTGCTGAAAAAGCTGAAAAGAAAGAAGAACCTGTAAAGAAAACTGCAGCTAAAAAGACTGCTGAAAAAGCTGAAAAGAAAGAAGAGCCTGTAAAGAAAACTGCAGCTAAAAAAACTGCTGAAAAAGCTGAAAAGAAAGAAGAGCCTGTAAAGAAAACTACAGCTAAAAAAACTGCTGAAAAAGCTGAAAAGAAAGAAGAACCTGTAAAGAAAACTGCAGCTAAAAAGACTGTTGAAAAGGCTGAAAAAAAAGAAGAGCCTGTAAAAAAAACTATAGAAAAAGTTGAAAAAGCTGAAAAAAAGGAAGAACCTGAAAAAAAACTTCCCGAAACTACTGCTGCAGAAGAAAAAACAGCAGAGATAAAAGAAACTAAAGAAATAAAAGAAACTAAAACTGAAACAAAGCCATTAACTTCCATTCTGAAAAAAAATGATGAAGAAAAAAGAGATTTAAAAGATATAATCAAAGAAGCTACATCTGAAATAAAAACTGCAGATAGAAAAATTGTTCTTAAAACTTCAACTCCAGTTAGAAAACTTGAGTCAATTAAAACAGAAAATACTGAAACTAAAACTGAAAGAGAGTCTATAACTCTTCTTAAAGAGGCTATAAAGGCTAAATCTAAGAATGTATCAAGACCTGTGAGCGTGAAAAAGCGTATAGCTATAGTAGATGTAGATGATGATGATAATTTAGATAATACTAGAAATACTACAGAAGAAATAAATACTTCTAAACCTGTTATAAGCAGTGTATTTGCTGCACATAATATAAAAACAGAAGAGCCTGAAAAAGCAGAAGAAAAAAATGAACAAATAGAAGATACTACTACTGCTGCAGAAACAAATACTGGAACTATAGCATCATCAGCAATAGTTCATAATAATACTTCATCTCCTTACTCTTTTGAAACATTTGAATCTTCTAATAGAGAGCAAGAAGAAGAAAAAATTGAAGAAACTGAAAAGGCAGAAGAAAATAATTATAATCAAAATGAAAATACTGAAGCAATATCTGAAGAAGAAGATAAAGCTAGTGAAAAAAGTGAAGAAATAGAAACTAAAGAAGAATTAGTTGAAGAAGAAAAAGAAACAGTAGTAGAAGAAACTAAAGAATTTGATGTAATTACAGAAGAGAAAACTGAAGCAGATACTGATGAAGTTGAAAAAATTGAAGAAACAGTAAAAGTAGAGGAAAAAGCTACATACAGTAAAAGCGATATATTTAAAAGACCTGTTGTTATACCTACTGATGATGATCATATTCAAAAATCTAAATTCAATCAGGAAGAAATTGATACTGCTATAAAATCTGCTCCTATAGTAGATGAAAATACTTCTGTAGAAAATTATAAAGATTATTCTTCTTCACCATCAGAAACAAAAATAGAAGAATTAAAAGAAACTATTAACGAAAAAATTCAGGAATTAAAAGATAAAGAAATAAAAATCATAGAAACAGAAGATGAATTGAAAACTTCTTCTTTACCTGAAATTGAGAAGAAACCAGCTGAACCTTATGTGGCTCCTGATCATTCTATAAGTGAAAATAAAAAATCTAATAAAATTGTACCTATAGTGGGAATTATAATTATAATATTAGGATTATCATTCTTAGGTGTACAGTTCTTCTCAGGAAAAAATAATGAAATAGATGATAATTTCTATGAGGAAGTTACAAATAATAATACATTAAATACTAATGATTTATTAACAAACAATGTTATATCCGTTACTAACAATATAAATACTAATATTAATAGACAACAAACTAATAATATAAAAACTAACAATGCGGTAAATACTAATGCTACTAGACCACAGACTAACAACGCATTAAACACTCAAACTAATACTACTAGACCGCAAACTAATAATGCAGTAAATACTCAAACTAACACTACTAGACCACAGACTAACAATGCGGTAAACACTCAGACTAATACTGCTAGACCTCAAACTAACAATACAGTAAATACTCAGACTAATACTGCCACACCACCTACTCCTCCGAAAGAGCCTGAAATAACACCGCCTACTCCTCCAACACCTCCGCCTAATCCTCCAACAGCAAATACAAATGCTGCTGCTAATAATACTCAAGCAAATAATACAGATACTTATAAAACAAAATGGACCGATACATTATCATCAATAGCCACCGCAGAGCTTGGAGACAGCAGGAGATGGCCTTCAATAGCAGTACTTAATGAAAATATAATAAAAAATAATCCTGACAGTATAGTATTCAATATAGATATAAAAATCCCTAATGGGGGAAAAAAAAAAATTGAAGATATGAATGATTCAGAAAAGAGAGCTTTGTATAATGATTATATGAAAGTATCAGAAATGTACTTAAAAATGGGTAAACAAAACCTAGCTAATTCAATAAAAGCACAAGCTAATTCTATACTTAAATAATCTAATAAAAAATCAATAAAATGAAAAAATCTAGCAAATCAAATAAAAATTCTATATTAACATTTTCATGCACTGGATGCGGTATATGCTGCAAAGAAAAAGGATATGTATTTTTTAATGATGATGATATAAAAAGAGCGTCTAAATTATTAGAAATATCACCTTTGGTTTTTATCAATAAATACTTGGAATATGAAGAAGGATATGGTTATTATATAAAAGTAACTGACGATAAAGCCTGTACATTCTTGGACGAAAATAACAGATGTACCATTAATAGTGCAAAACCTAATCAATGTGCAACTTTCCCATATTGGAAAGAATATATGGATAAAAACGGCAATTTAATATCCGGAAAATTTAAAAGAGCCTGCCCTGGTGTCAAAATAAAAAAATAATTTTTTGATATTTATTTTTTTTCGAATATATTATATAATACAATCCGAAAGTATTATGTAATTTTTGTTTGAGGTAGTTTTTTATAATGAATGATTTGATTGAAAAATACGAAATTCTAACAGTAAAAGAACTGAAATCCATAAAAGATCAGTTAATTGCTCACAATATACCATTATTTAGATTGGATAAAGAAAGAAAAGTTATAGTATTTCCAACAGAACAATTAGGTTTAATAACTGATAATGAAAAATATAGCAATCTAAAAATATATATACCTAAAAATTTTTCTATGTTCATAGAAGAATTTAAATCTATTACTCAAACAAATAATTCAGATAATACTTCAGATGAATCTGCTCCTTATGTATTTAGGACACCTAAAGAGTCAGAAAAAGAGATGGGTAAAAGAATATCCGAAATCTCTAAAATGACATATAAGGAAAAAGTTAATACAATAAAAAATTATGATGAAAAATTAAAAGAAATTACTGTAGATAAAGAAACAGGAATCAATAAAAATACAGCACAGCAAATCGTAAATGTAGGTAATGATGTAGGACTTATAGCTAAAGTTACTATGTTTGAAAGTATTCAAAAGATTAAAGGTGAAGAAATCACTCAGGAACAGGCTAAAGAAGAAAATCAGGAAATAACTGAAACTACTACAAATTTGGTTACTACTATAGTTGATATGCTTGCCGCTAATGCTGAAACACAAAAAGTATTTGATGAGCTTAGAAATTATTCTGACGGCGGTGTAATGTCACATTCCAACAGAGTATTCATTTCTTATGTGAATTTCATGGTGTTCTATAACAATTTGATAAACAGAAGACATTTAGTACATAAAATAAGAACTTCATATACAAGTAAATACAAAAAATTCTATGAACAAGTTGAAAATATGTTTAATAAAGATGGTGTACATAAGAATTTAGCTACTGTAGAAGATTGTATAGATAAAGGTATTAAAATCATAGAAGAAAGAGAAATGAATCTTTATTCCGTAGGAGCTTTACTTCATGATATAGGAAAAGTTAAAGACTTAGATTATTTTGAAGGAGCCAATGGAAGAGATTATGAAAGAATAAAAAAACACTTGTTTAACAGCTATGCTTTAGTAAGTCAAACTTCTGAATATCCTCTTGAAGTTATACTTACAGTGGCTTTACACCATGAATATTATGGATTAGGATACGGTCCTTATGAACATTTACATGCTTTGAAATTAAAGAAATATCCTAATTTCCAAATACAAAGAATCATGACTTATGATGCTAAAGCTATAGATGAATGTGAGGCTTTTGCTTATTTCCCTGCTAAAATGCTTGAAATTATAGATGTGTATGATGCTTTAATAGACCCTGCTAGAAAATACAGAGGAGGAAAAACTTTCACTCCTGAAGAAGCTCTTAATATTATGAGAGAAGATTTTATAGAAAAGCATGTTAAATTAGACCCTATATTATACGATGTATTTGTAGAATTTTTAAGCAACTCCATAGAACAGGATTTAATGTCCTGCAAATTAATATAAGAAATTTTTATTATGATTAATAATATAAGCCAATCAAAAGCATATTATATACTGCTATGATTGGCTTTATTATTTACCATTAATAACCGTTATTATTATTTGTACCTTGTATTTCTTCTAAGGCATCAATACCATCTTTAAATGCTCTAAATATTTCCTGCCAATTACTTGTAGATAATATAGATATTCCTATATCTTCATAATCTTCTTCACCGAATTGATTTATAAAATTAAATCTTATATTTGATATTGATTTATTAGCAAAACTTTCAAATTCATTATCCTGATTGAATTTATATCTCACCTCAACATCATAGTAATTTATATCACCCATTAAATATGGATTATATATAACCTTTTGTATATTAGTAAGTTCAATTGTACTTCCATCATCAAATGTGAATGTTATAGGTGTACCATTATTCACCTGTAATTGACTAGGATATTTATACCTAAATTCTAATGTAAGAGTTCTGCCTGCTCTTTTATAAAATCTAAATCTATTATCCCTCAAATATTTATATGTTTCCTTCCAAGATGTATATATATTCATTTTGGAAGTGAGTTTATCTCTCTCTGTAAAAAACAATCTGCTCTTTAAAGCATTAGTTGGATTATCATCTAGATTATCCTGAGAATACAGAAAAGAAGAACTCAATGATATAATAAAAAATGAAATTAATAATATATATCTATTCATTTTAATTTCCTTAAAAAAAATTATATACTGTTAATAAATACGGAATTTAAAACTTAAAATTAAATATAAGACTTGTTTTTTTATAAAATTTTATTGACAATCATATCATATTTGTTAGAATAGTATAACATTTTTTAATACTTATAAAACTTTGGAGATATAATGGAAAGCATAATAATACTATCAATCATAATTATAATAGCTATATTTGCTGTAATAAACTATATAAAAAAGATTAAATCAGGAAACTGCTGTTCATCAGGAGGAGCATTTCAAGCAATAGAAAAAGTTAAAGTAAAAGATAAAAATAAGAATAATTATCCATATAAACAAATAATTAAAATAGGCGGAATGACTTGTACACATTGTGCCAAAATAATAGAAAATAATTTTAATAAAATTGAAGATGTATATGCAAGAGTGAGTTTTGATAATGAAGAAGCTATCATATTAACTAAAAAGCAATTAGATAATAAAGTATTTGAAGACGCTATAAAAGAATCAGGATACAGATATTATATAAAAGATTAAAAGACAAATTTAAGGGGCGGGTGGGCGGGCAGAATAAATCAAAAAGAAAAATCATAATGTCTTTTTAAATAAGCAATAAAAAATAATTTATGTTTAGAAATTTTATTTACATGCCCCACCCTATAAATTTTCTGCTTTTATTTGAATTATAATTTTATTTAAGTTTTGAGTATTAAAAAGAAAAAGCATACCCGCCCAAGTTTTTATTAGGTTAGCATGCATAATAACAATATTTTTAAATAAAAAAAATAGGAAGTAAAAAATTACTCCCTATTTTTAATATTAATTATATTCTATTAATTTCTATTAATTATCTTTCACTTTTTCATCTTCTTTTTTATCATCAGTACTTTTAGCTAAAGTAGGACTTTCTTCTTGTTTAGGTCTAGCCCTTAGAGAATTAAGTAAAGTATAAGCAACTGCCACATTTTCTTCACCTGAAGAAGCAGCAACTCTAAATGCCATAAGTGAAGAATATCTGCTTCTGCCATAAGCATATCTGAATCCTACCTCAACAGTTTCTCCAGGCCCAATATCAACAGTTTCATTATCAAGCACTATAGTAGATAAAGCCTGAGATAAATCTGTTTTAATAGTCACATCATTTTGCATTTTAGAAGTTCTATTAACTATAGTAAGAACTCCTGTTCTGTTTCTCTCATCCAATTTAACAGTAACATTAAATGGGTTTTCTGAATATTTTTCTTCTATTCTTGAAACAATAGAAGCATTAATATTAGCCCATTCTCTTATGCCATTTCCAGAACCTCTAAACTTGGACCATAACATTCTTGATATATCATGGAAGAATATTCCTCTTATTCTGCTGCTTCTATTAAATTTAGCTTCAGATTCATATACTCTTCTCATATATTCAAGTTCCGGTCTTAAACTTCCGTCCTGAAGTCTGTTATCTATCATATTTCCAACTAACACATTATATTCACCTGATAAATACTGAGGCCAAGCAGTAAGCATACTTACATGCTGAGGACGGCTAGCTTCATATATCATAACTGCATCATAATCTATACCAGCATCAAAGAACATATAAGGATCTTGTCCATGCTCCTGACCATGATTCCAACCTAAAGTGAAAGCCCATAATTTCTTTCTTATTCCAGAATCTTTTATAGCTTTTATTATTAAAGCTTCTTTATGAGCTCTGAACCATCTCCATTTCATACCTATTTCTTTTCTGCCTCTATTAATAGCAAGCCAACGCATACGAGCAGCTTTACTCATAGTAGACCAATTAGAAGGCACATAAACTCCTGTAAGCTCTACCATTTCATCAACCATCTCATATCCATCAACTTCACCTGTTCTTATGAAGTCAAGACCTAAATATGATATATTAGGATTAGAATCATATCTTTTTAATATATCTATAATATCCTGTACTCTTTTAGGATCATCCAAAGATATATGTCTGCTTTCTACAAGACTCTGAGTAGCAGAATTATATCCTATAGAAACCTCATAGCCGCCTTTTCTAGCACCGCCGCCTGCAGCAAAATAACTCATAACATAAGCACCAAGCTCAACATTACCTTTAGCTTTACTAGAGGCAAGATTTTCTATATTTTTAATCATAGCTTTAGCCCAAGGCTCTTCCGGAGTGATTCCTGCAGTCCAACCTGTAGTCTGTCCTCCTATTGCCCAGAACATATCGCATTTCATATATCTTATCCAATCATATATAGCATCATAAGTAGTAGGCTCACCTGTTTCTACACTAGGAATTTTTTTAGTTGTTAAATCTATTGCATATTCTAAAGTAGCTATTTTTTTAGTTTCTTTAGCAGGAGGTGATTGTCTGCCTTTAACAGTAAAATCTTTAGTATAACCGTATACACCATTTTTAGTCTGAACTAATACTACAGCCTGATATTCCCCTAAATCTCCGCCAAATGGATGTAAATAAGTTCCTTTATACTCTGAATTTTTAACTTTAAATACATTGATAGAATGTTTTTCATCTCCATTCATTCTAACTATTTTATCTTTTTTATATCTTACATATATACTTATATTTTTTACAACATCTTCAGTATATACAGAAGCATTAATAACTACCGGTTCATATCTAAATACTGATATTTTTGATAAATCTATTGCTACTCTTGGAGCTTCTCTATTTCTTGCATTTTGTATAGCTAAATCTACAGCTACACTAAGTTTATCAGCAGTTCTATCTATATTATTAGCATTATATGCCATAGCAGGAAGTATATTAGGATTAGGCATTTCACTGCTCATCTCTTCATCACTAAGAAGCATATTTTGATTCAAATATTCTATATCAGAATCTGCACTAATCTCTTCTTCAGTATAGATATCTTCTAAATCTACTGATAAATCATAATCATATATAGGCTTTGAAGTAACAAGAGAAAGAGAATCAGGATTATACATATCTATTCTATGATTTTTTTCTGTTTCATCAAAAAGATAATCTGTATTATTATCATTATAACTGACTATTGTCATTCTTTCACCTATACCGAAAGTCAATGCTACCAATGATATAGATACAAGTAATAATATTGTTGTTGCTATTATGCTTCTTTTCATTTATTATTTCCAATTCGTTATATTTTATTATATATTAGTATTTTGTCTAGCATGTTTAGAATGTTTAGGGTGTTTTGCTATTTGTTTTTTTAGATGTGAAGAATCAACATGCGTATAAATCTCTGTTGTAGTAATATCAGAATGTCCGAGCATTCTTTGTACTGCTCTTAAATCTGCGCCATGCTGTATAAGATGTGTTGCAAAACTATGTCTTAAAGTATGAGGATAAATATTTTTTTCTATTTTACTTTTTTTCATAGCCTCTTTAACTATTTTCCAAATACCTACTCTAGAAATTTTATCTCCTCTAAAGTTTAAAAATAATTCTGAAGTCTTCTTACCCTTCACCATTATAACTCTGCTAGTTTGAATGTATCTTTGCAAAATATCTAAAGCTCTGTCATTAATAGGTACTATTCTCTCTCTCTTACCCTTACCGCATATCTTTAAATATTTTCCTTCAAAAAATATATCATCAATTTTTAAAGAACAAATTTCACTTACTCTAAGTCCTGAAGAATACATAAGTTCAAATATAGCTTTATCTCTTAATCCTTTATCTGTTTTCTCATTATGAACAGCAAGCAAATCATCTACTTCTGTATCTGTAAGAGATTCAGGCAATACTCTTTTTAATCTAATAACCTCTAAATTGTCTGTAGGATTTTTAGAAATATAATTCTCCATTACTAAAAATTTATAAAGGTTAACTATACTTACTTTATTTCTTGCCACAGTTCTTGACTTTGAACCTTGCTCTTTTCTTTCACTTAAAAATTTTTCAATATCTTTTCTTGTAGCTTTTAAAATAGATTTTTTATTTCTGCTTAAAAAATCAAGATATATTACAATATCTCTTTTATAAGATTCTAAAGTATTAGAAGATAATCCTTTCTCCACTGCTTCATAATTTAAATACATTGATAATATTTCTTGATCGGAAACCTGTTTTACTGACATTGAAATCTGCCTCTTAATTTAAGATATAATATACAAAATTAAGCTGATTATGAATAATCAACCTAACATAATTATCGACAAGATTTCTCATTTATTTAAACATAATACATTACTCAATAAAAATATTACATTAACTAAACATAAAATTTAAAAGTGTAAACTAATTTAAAAATATTAAGATAATTATAAATGATATATTTTAAATATTAAAAAGTTAAATATAAGCAAGCTGAAATAATTCACTAAAATATTAATTTATTAAATTAAGACTTTAGATGTAGGCAAGCATAACAATAAATAAGCGAGCAGGAGACATTACCAAAGGTACACAGGCGTGTGACTTAATTTATTAAGTCAATACTTTGGGCGACCAAGTAGGTAGCATAGCTAGGCGAGCATAGCAACAATGAACAAAGAAATTTTTTTAGACAAAAATGAAAATCCATACAAGCCATCCAAAAATATTATTAAAGAGCTTGAAAAATTTGATATTGATTCTCTAAGATTCTTCCCTGAGTACAGCCCTCAGCAACTAGATGAAGAAATGTCTAAATATCTTAATGTAGAAAATAATAATATAATTTCGGTTAATGGTATGTATGAAGCTTTCGCTTGTATTATAAACTCTTATGATAAATACAAAATATTTATTCAAGAACCTTACAGAGATTTATATACAAGAATTTTTCTATATTATAAAATGCATTATGAGGTAATTGAAGCTAGAGAAGATTATAATATTTGTCTTAAAAAACATATAAGAAATAAAAATTCTATAATAATAGCAAGCAACCCTAATGCTGAAACCGGAATGTTTATCAATATAAAAGAAATAGAAGAGTTCCTAAAACATTATGAAGGAATATATGTTATAGATGAATCATATATAAACTTTGCTGGAGAAAGTGCTATAAAATTAATTAATGAATATAAAAATTTAATTATAATAAGATCCATTGCACATTCTCATTCTTTATCAGGACTTAATATTAACTTTATAATATCCAATTCAGAAAATATAGAAAACATGTCAAAATTAAGACAGAAATACGGAATAAATAAAATATCCGAAACTATAACTCTTGCCGCTTTGAGAGATGAAAAAACTTCGTATAATAATATATTCGATATAGTTTTAGAGAGAGAAAGATTAGATACACTCTTAAGCAAAGAAGGTTTTATAGTAGTGCCTTCAAGAGCGAATTTCCTATTAATAAAACATGTAAATAAAACATCTGATTATATATACGAAGAACTTATAAAAAGAAATATATTCGTAAAAAAATATGATAAAGAAAACATACTAGCTAATTTTCTAAGGGTTACAGTATCAACTCATAAAATAAATAACATGTTTTTGAATGAGTTAAAAGACATAATATATACCTAAACAACTATATTTTGTCAATTTTGATGTTTTTTCAGATGTATTATCAACTTTTTTGACGCACAAAAAAGTTGCAAAAAACGCAAGTGCTATAACTTTATATTATTCAATATGTATTAGATGTGTGGTAACAACTAAAATTTATCTTAAAAATGCAGTCTTTCGCGAAGCGTATCCGAGTCTTGAGGATATAGGTTCTCGCCGCAGGCACTCCATATGGTCGAAAAAGAAGTGGGGGTATTACGAAGTACGCAAAGCGGTGGATCTAGTCCCAACAAATAACATAATTTAAAATCGTATTTTTTGACAAACTCAAAAATTTTTAGTATATACCTAAACAACTATATTTTGTTAATTTTTATATTTTGTCAATGTAAATTATAATTTTTTATAATATAAAATA
>CASEHG010000042.1 GCA_949287565.1 uncultured Brachyspira sp. | reverse complement strand
CTTGTCATATTCTTTTAGCCTCACATAGCATCCGCCCAAATTATTAAAAGCATAATCATGTTCTTTATTTAATTTTATAGTAGTTTGATAATCTTTAAAAGCTTCATCATAATTTTTCAATGCCTCATTAGCAATACCCCTATTATAATATGCTTCATCATAATTGGGATTTAACTCTATAGACTTATTAAAATCTTCGATAGCATCTTCATACAAATATAAATCAAGCTCTGCATTTCCCTTATAACTATATATTTCATAATTATCAGGCTCTAAATCTATAGCTTTATTATAATCGTTAATTGATTCTTTTATTAATCCTGCATTATGTTTGGCAATAGCTCTCTTATAATAACAATCATCTCCAAGCTCTATCGCCTTAGTATAATTATCTATAGCCTCATCGTAATTTTTTGATATTTCATTTAAAGCAGCTTTTAAAGTATACAAATAAGCTCTATCAGAATCTGACTCTGCATCATATAAAGCTTCATCAAAATCTTTCATGGCCTCATCATATAAATTCAAATTAATCTTTGCCATAGCTCTTTCATAATAAGCATCTATATGATCATTATCTAATTCTAAAGTTTTATTATAATCTTCAATAGCTTCTTCATAATGTTCTAAATCAAACTTGACATTTCCTCTATAATAATACGCATCAGCATAATAAGGATTAAGCTCTATAAATACATCAAAATAATCAATAGCTTCTTCATATCTTTTTAATTCCAAATAACAAATACCTAAACTATAACAAACAAATTCATTATCAGAATCAATAATAGAATTAAAATCTTCTATAGCTTCCTCAAATAAATCTAAATTCTGTTTGCATAAACCCTTATTATAAATGGCTTCTGTATCATCAGGATTTAATTCCAAAACTTTATTATAATCTTCTATAGCTTTATCATATTCTTCTAATTTAGAGTATGTTAAAGCTCTATTATAATAAGAATCAATATCATTTTTATTAAGCTCTATAGCCTTAGTGTAATCATCTATAGCATTTTTAAACATATTTAAATTAGAATAAACTAAAGCCCTTTCATAATATATATAACTTTCATCAGAAAAATAATATATAGCAATGGTAAAATCTTCAATAGCTTCTTCCAATAAATTCAAATTATATTTAGATAATCCTCTATAATAATAGTATATATAATTAATTTCATTATACTCTATTAATAATGTATTAAAATCATCTACAGCCTCTTTATGTTTATCTATTTTAGCATAAGATAAAGCCCTAACACAATAAGCATCTTTAAAATCAGAATCTAATTCTAAAGTTTTATTGAAATCTTTTATAGCCTCTTCATATAACCCTAAACTATATTTGGCAACTCCTCTGCTATAGTATGCATTGCTGTATTTATCATTAAGCTCTATGGTTTTATCAAAATACTTTATAGACTCTTCATACTCTTTTAAATTGCATTTAGAAGTACCTATATTATAATAAGCACTTATCAAAATATTATGCATATTATTAATATCTTCATCGTTAGATTCATCATTATCATCACTACCATCACTATAAATAATAAATTCATCATCAGAATAAAAAACTAAATCCTTATTATAAATATCAATTATCTTCTCTAAGTTCAAAATAGCTTCTTCATATCTTTTTTCTTTAAAAGCATTCTTTCCTAATTCAAATAATTGCTGTATTTCTTCTTTTATCATTTATTTATCCTGAATAAAAATTTACAGTTCACATATTAGAATATTTCAGTATTTTTTCAAGTATTATAATTAATATCATGATCTTTACAGAATTCTATTGCAGGCTCTATATTATCATAAGCTAACTTTTTTATTCTA
Source organism: uncultured Brachyspira sp. (assembly GCA_949287565.1). GTDB lineage: Bacteria > Spirochaetota > Brachyspiria > Brachyspirales > Brachyspiraceae > Brachyspira. The sequence continues at coordinate 881 of CASEHG010000042.1, read as the reverse complement.
TACAAAATATAATTCATCTCATCTTCATTATATTCATCATATTCTCTAAATGCTATTTCAAAAAAATTATTAAAATATTCTAAAGCTTCCCTATTTAGTTTGTAGTAATTAGAAATATTATTATTTTCTTTTTCTATTAAAGCAAGTTTTGATTTTACTTCGCCTATACCAGCATATATATTTGGTATTTCATAGTCCATCTTTAAAGCATCATAAAATAATTTTAACGCTTCATCATATTTTTGTAATTTCATATAACATTCTGCTTTATTATTGAAAGCAGAAATATTTGTTTTATTTAATTTAATATATATGTCAAAATCATTAATAGCTTCTTCATACATATTTATCATCATTTTTGATGCAGCTCTTCTATTATATGCTTCATAATAATCATTATTTAATTCTAAAGCCTTATCATAATCTAAAATAGCATCTTGAAACAAATTAATCAAACTTTTAGAAATACCTCTCATATAATAATAATAATGATTAGTATCTAAATCTATTGCCTTATTATAATCCTCTATCGACTCTTCATATCTTTCAGCTATAGTATTTAACACTCCTCTATAATAATAAAGCATAGATTTCATTTTTATATCTGAACTTATATTTATTAATTTTTCATCAATAACCTGATTAACTAATTTCAAATCCACTCTATCTATTGAATTATAAATTTCTTTGAATGAAACATACTTTGATAAATATAATTCGCTTCTGGCATTCTTATTCATTATGAATTCGGCATTAAGTTTACTAAATGCCATAGAACTTTTATAACTTTCTTTTGCTTCTTCAAGTTCTTCTTCTGATACTCTATCATTAATAAGTTTTTCTATTTCAGCATATATGCTTTCTATAGTTTCTTCATATCT
>CASEHG010000041.1 GCA_949287565.1 uncultured Brachyspira sp. | reverse complement strand
TGATAATATATCGCTTTTAAAATTTGACATGTCAAAAGAGCCTAAAGTAAAAATGTGTACTCTATTATATGTTATAGATATACTTCTTACCGGAGATGATGGAGAAAATTCTATTAGTATATCAGGATTTGAAAATTAAATAATTATAATGATTTTTTCCATTTATTAATTAAGTTTAAAGCATCAATAGGGGTGATATTGTTTATATCTAAATCTTTAATCTCTTTTTCTATTTCGCTTTCTTTTTCTATGATTTTAGGCTAATCATAAAGCGGAAGTATATCTTTTGATTTTTGAGTATTTAATTCTATATTTTCCACCTGAACACTAGCATCAGCTTCAAGCCTTTTTAATATTTCAGTTGCTCTTTTTATAACTTTATTAGGAGCACCGGCTATTTTTGCTGCATATATACCGTAGCTTGATTTAGCTGCTCCTTCAGTAACTTTTTTCATAAATATTATTTCATCTTTGTATTCTTCAACTAATACTTTATAGTTTTTAACACCTTCCAAATCTTCAAGCATGGTAAGTTCATGGTAATGTGTAGCAAATAGAGTTTTAGCTTTTTTATTTTCTTCATGAACTAAATATTCCACTATAGCCCAAGCAATAGAAAGTCCGTCATAAGTTGAAGTTCCTCTTCCTATTTCATCCATTATAACAAGACTTTTATCTGTACAATGATTTAAAATGTATGCTGTTTCATTCATCTCTACTAAAAATGTACTTTCTCCTCTTGCTATATTATCGCTTGCACCAACGCGTGTAAATATACGGTCAACTATAGAAATTTTAGCACTTGATGCAGGAACGAATGAACCTATTTGAGCAAGCAATACTATCAAAGCTGTTTGTCTTAAATATGTACTTTTACCGCTCATATTAGGACCTGTGATTATAAGCATATGTTCATTTTTATTGTCTAAATATGTGTCATTTGGAATGAAGCTTTCAGTTTTTAGATTAACTTCTACAACAGGGTGTCTTCCATCTTTTATATCTATTATTCCGTCATCTGTTATTATAGGCTTTATGTAATTATCCTCTTTAGCTAAACAAGCAAGCGAAGAATAAACATCTATTATAGAAATTACTCTTGCCATTTTTAATATTGAGTTTAAATATTCATTAGTTTTATTTCTCACTTCAATAAATATATTGTATTCTAATGCATAGCTTTTTTCATTTGCTTCATTTATAATAGTTTCATATTCCATTAATTTACTTGTAGTGTATCTTTCACTTCCTATTAATGTTTGTCTTTTTATAAAATCACTTGGTACTGATGATACATTTGATTTAGTTACTTCTACATAATAACCTATAACATTATTGTATCTTATTTTAAGATTATTTATTCCTGTATCTTGTTTATAATTATATTCAAGTTCTGCTATCCAAGACCTTCCTTCTCTTCTAGCTTCATTATATTTTTTTAATGTTTCATCATAATCATCTTTTATAATGTCGCCCTCATTTATAACAACTTTCGGATCTTCTAATATTGCACGTTCTATTAAATCAGTTATTATTTTTATATCATTGACTTCTTCAAAGTTCACATCTTCAAAGTTATTCATTGCAAGTTCTGTTACAACTTCAAGAGAACCTACTAAAAATCTTTTTAATGATACTAATTCTTTTGGATTAATCCTTCCTAAAGCCAATTTTGATGCAAGTCTTTCTATATCTCCGATATCCTGAAGTAAATCTCTTATTTTATACATAAACTTTTGATTTTTATAGAAAAACTCTACATTATTAAGTCTTTTATTTATTTCTTCTATATTTAATAATGGCTCTACAATTATTCTTTTTAAATATCTTGCTCCCATAGAGGTTTTTGTTCTGTCTATGGTATCAAACAATGTCATTTTATTATTATCATTTCTTATAGTTTCTAATATTTCCAAACTTGCTATTGTGGCATAATCCAAAGTCATGGAATCTCTTCTATTATATAGTTTAATATTTGAAATATGCTCAAGAGAAGTTTTTGAAAGTTCCTGTATATAAAATATAGTTGATCCTAATAAAGATATTAAAAGAGGCTTTTCTTCTATACCGAAACTTTTTAATGATACTGTTTTAAAATGATTTGTTAATGTTTTATATGCATAAGAATGTTCTGCAGTATAATTTGGAGTAGTACTATAGAATATATTATTAAATTTATTTTGAATTTCTTTTATAATAACACTTTCAGAAACTGATTCTATAGTCATAATCTCTTTAGGAGAGAATCTTATAATTTCTTCTGTAAGTTCATTAATGATTTCTTTTAAAGCTTCATTATGATTTTCTAAATTGGAATTTATTTCTGTGGCATAAAGTTCTCCTGTAGAAATATCGCATATAGATAATGCAGCATTTTTTTCGCTTTTTGACACTATTACAGAAGCTAAATAATTATTACTTTTTGATTCTAAATATTTATTTTCTGAAATAGTACCCGGAGTTATAACCTGAGTAACCTCTCTTTTTACTATACCTTTTGCAAGTTTTGGGTCTTCCATTTGATCGCATATGGCAATCTTCATTCCTGATTTAACTAATCTTGATAAATAATTGTCTATAGCATGATAAGGAACTCCTGCCATAGGCACATTAGCTCTCTTTGTAAGTGTAAGCCCCAATATATCGGACACTACTTTTGCATCATCAAAAAATACTTCATAAAAATCTCCCATTCTAAAAAGAAGTATACTGTCACTATATTTATCTTTTATTTCTTTATACTGCCTCATCATAGGGGTGAGTTTTTGATTTTCTTCTTTTTCGCTTCCAAAAAATGTTTCCTGCATATAGTTATCCGTTTATAAATTTTAGGGTTAGTATAATATATTTTTGTTCTTTAATCAAATTTGAATTTTATTGATTTTATATGTCAAATAATAAAATATGCAGTATTTGACAAAGTATAAATATTTCATTATAATAATTTTATGGAATTGAGATCAAATAATAAAAAATTTAATGTGCTTAATGATTATTTTATGCGTTATATGTTTGCAAAAGAGGGACATGAGCATATATTAAAAAATCTAATTAATTCTGTTAGGATAGATTCTAATCAAGAGCCTTTTGAATATATAGAAGTTTTGAATACTTTTAATCTAAAAGAAAATGTATTTGATAAAGAATCAATAGCAGATGTTAAGGCAAAAACAACATCAGGTGAAACTATCATTATAGAAATACAAAAAATAGGTAATCAATCATTTATATACAGAAGTTTATATTATTGGGCTAAAAATTAAAATCTAAGGATATATATTCAGATTTAACACCTGTAATAAGTATTAATATTCTTGATTTTAATTTGATAAAAGGTATAGATAAGCCTCATAGCTGTTATTTTATTAAAGAGTTAGAAACTAATCATATATTAACTAATCATTTAGAGCTTCATTTTCTAGAGCTTAGGAAATTTAGTAATTCTTATAATTTATATGAAGATTTATCAGATTGGTTTGAGTTTTTAAATTCGAAAGATAAATTGGAGGATACTATGGAAATATTAGTAAAGAAAAATCCTATAATGAAAGAAGTATATGAAGAATATAACAAATTTGTAAAAAGTAATGATTTATATAATGGCTATAGTAATTATGAAAGAGATTATTTTAATGTTTTAATGCTTAATGAGGAGCGTATAAAGGGAATAGAAGAAGGAATGCAAAAAGGTATAAAAGAAGGACAAACTTCTATAGCAAAACAAATGAAAGATGATAAAGTTGATATTAATATTATTTCTAAATATACAGGTTTGACTATAGAAGAAATAAAAAAATTATGAGCTAAACATTTATAGTATGCTTAAAAATGCATACAAATAAAGAAAAAATATGGGAAATTAG
>CASEHG010000040.1 GCA_949287565.1 uncultured Brachyspira sp. | reverse complement strand
TTTATTTATGTCAAAAGTACCGTCTAGTTCCGCAAATTGTATATAATAACTTCCAATAGGATATATTCTATTTAATACTATTGCCTCTATAGCCTGCTGAACATTAGCAACAGGAGAATAAATAGGATTAAGTGTAGAGTTTTTATCCGGTGTGAGATTGAAAGTTATTGTATCTCCTGCCTCAAGTGTACTACCATCTTGATAACCCAAGAATAATATATAAGGAGGTTTACCATTAGCAATCTCACCAGCACTAGTTTTATATATACCAAACTTCAAAGGTTTTCCGCTGCTTGAGGTTATACCTGTTGTATTCTTTGTTTGTACACTTGAAGTATAAACATCAAGATAATTTTCTATAATGGGACTATAAAATCCAATACAGACTCCTGCTCCTTCTTTTAGAGTATATGAACCTGTTAATTTTATATTATTATCTTTTTGAACTAGGCTAAAAATATATTTATCCATTATTTTTTGAGTACCCATAAAAGGATCACTTAAAGCAAATATATTTTTATCCTCTTCTCTCAATACTCTATTTTTTATATTCAATGTTACATTATAATTTCCATCTTCAATTTTAGAATTAGAAGATATATAAAATTGTATAAACATAGTATCTAGTGAAGGATTTGAATCAAAAAAAATTAAAAAAGACAGTACATTTTCTACACCTTCTATATTTATTTCTCCTGATTCTGCAATTATAGGTTCTTCAGAAGTCAAATCAAAAAATTGAGAAAGTATGGAATACATTTCATAAATATTAGTTTTTCCATTTATTTCTTTTAATGTTAAACCTCCTGAAACATTTCTTAAAAAATATAAATCATTTAAATTCATAGACAGTAAATAACTGCCATCTGATGATTTTATAATATTGCCATTAAAATCTTTAAGTTCAGAAGATGAAGCACCTGTAAAAGTAATACTAATGCTATCAGGTATTGAAGTTTTAAACTTTGGAAAATCATATCCTGATAAATATTCTAATTTAGTTTTGCTATTATCAAAATTTATATCTATTGCCTCATTAGATCCGCCGCTTCCTCCTGAACTTATTAAAGTAAGTTTAGGTCTGTCTGTATTCCAATCTGTAGATATAAAATCTTCATTTACTTTATATATCTTTTCATCTTTAACAATCAAATCATTTATAAAATAATTATTTTCTAATATATATTCTTTGTTAGTTCCGCCTATTACACTTATATTACTGCCATTTAAATTAATATTATTTCCAGGTATTAAACTATCCTGCTTGCCTGATTTTAATTTCTCAATTGCCTTTTGAACTGTGTTTGTATTATTTCCAAAGCCTGAATTAGTGTCATCATAAAAAATATTTTCTGCCTTATTAAAATAATCTAATTTACTTTGAATATTTCCCCAAACAGGATTTTCTATATCTTCAAGAACTATATAAGAAAAATTATCTTTTATGATTATTTGATTTTTATATATTTTAGATATTCCGTCAAACCAAACTATTATATCTTGTAATGGCTTCAATAAAACGTTTAAATTAGTTAATATAACGCCTGTCTGATTATATTAAAAATCCTGCTGAACTATAAAAAAGTTATTCTCATATTCTATTAATTCATTAGCTTTATAATCAGTATCTAATTCTAATTTTTTGAAAGGTGTCAAAAGATTACAATTAGATGTTAGATAATAATCCGTATCATCGCTTGTAAAATCTTTGAAAACTCTATAAAGATAGCCGTTGTATTTTATGATGTCATTAACTTTATAATCTACATTCTCATAATAATTTTTTACCGGATAATTTATATCAAGAGTATTTAATTTTTTAGCTATCTCATCAAACATAAATGCTGAAAAAGTGCTGCTGTAAGTTGTGATTGTGAAATCAAATTTTTTATTTAAATCTATGGGCGGAAAAAAAACTATACTCTTAAAATTAAGCTCATTTTTTATTAAATATACTTCATTGTCTTTAACTTGAACTGTCTGTAAATCTTCGAGATTTTCTAAAACTTGAGGATACACTTTTATATCATCAATTAAAAACTCCATTTCTTCAACTGCCCCATCAATAGCATATCCTATATCAGCACAGAATAATCTTTGACCGGAAAAAACTTTTACCTGTACATTATTAGTATTAAGTGAAAATCCTCCTGAAACTGTTTTAAGTTCAAAAGTGTTGTCGCTTATTTTGTACTGAAATGGAGCTTGTATATTATTTTCATTAAGAATCATTTTGATATTTCCTTTAATAATAAATAGAAAAAATTAAAATA
>CASEHG010000039.1 GCA_949287565.1 uncultured Brachyspira sp. | reverse complement strand
ATAAATAGCAGTATAACCTAAAGAAGGCTCAACATATAAAGTAACTATATCGCTGTTAGCAGTAATACCCAATACAGCACTAACACCAACTTTATAAGGATTTTTCTCATATAAATCTGATTGTTTTTGATCATTTCCTACTAATACTGGATATCTTCCGTAGATATCAGTTACAAAATCGCCAAGATTCTCAGCTGTATATGTGTATTCGCCAGATTTATCTAAAGCACCTTTTAAAACTGTATCATAAGTAACTTTCAAATAAGGATTAACAGTTACATTTCCTATTTGAGTATTTAAGAAGTAGAATCTAGCTTGGAAACCGAAAATTTCTGAAGTAGCACTATTATTATTATCTTTCAATGTAGAATTTCTATAATAGAAATATAATCTTATAGCATTGAAAGCATCTATTCCAGTATAGTATCTTAATTGTATATTATTGAAAGCTACGCCTGTATATGTTGTTTCACCATAAAGGCTATTAGCATCATAATCTTTTACAGCTACCTGTATAGGTATAGATATTCTTAAATTATTATTCAAAGCATTAACCATTAATACAGGAGTATGTACGCCTATATATCCGCCATTAAGAGAATCAGTTGCAAAAGTATAGTTATAACCAAGACCAACACCAATCATCTCAGAAGTATAGCCTATACCAGCAGAAATAGTTGAATTTAATTTAACATTTCCAGTATTTCCGCTAAGTATATTTCCCCAATTTACACCTTCAGCTCTGAAACCTGCAGTACCTTTAATAGTACCGTTGCCTAAAACGAATCCTAATTGATCCATTCTAGCTCTAAATTGATTACCATGTACTAAGAAGTCAATCCAAGAATCACCTCTTCCATACATACCGAAAGCAGATGCACTAGCTATAGTTAATAAAGCCATAGCTGTTAATAAAACTTTTTTCATTGTTTTTTCTCCTAAAATTTTTATATAGTTAATACTCATTATGAGCAGTAACTTCAAAATAATTTTAGGAAACAACAAAGATTTAGAGGATCTTTATTGTTTCCAAGGCGTTAGAACCTTTAAGCTTAATTCTAACGGACTATAAAAAATCAGTGAGAATAATAAGATTTAGAGGATCTTTATTCTCCGTAAAAACAGTTAACTAATAGGAAAGTTATACTGTTATTACTAGTGTAGTAGTTTGGAATAATAAGGATTTAGAGGATCTTTATTGTTCCTAAACATTGGTTATAGACATTATAAGCAATCTTTTTTTTTTTAATGTCTATATCGTACCAACATTTTCATTCTAATAAATTTACATAAAAAAGTCAACACTAATAACCATAAATTTATAAATTTTTTAAAAAATTATAATTGAATTATATAAAAACAGTTGATTATTTCATTGGTAAAAGTTAGTTATAAAAATTGTTAGAGTATAGTAAATTCCAAAGTCATTTGCTATAGATTGAATATGGGCAATTTTTATTAGTAATAATAAATAGTTAATTTAATTTTTTATAGTTTATTTTTTATTATTGCAAGCGATAGACTTATTATATATAAAAAAATCTCGCTTTAAAATATCTATAAGCCGCTCGATTTTTTATTTATGCATTATTTTTTTATATATCATTATTTATTTTATAAGTTATCAGCTTCTAATTTATCGATTTAAAAAAAGTTATAATATAATTAACATGTAATTTGTAAAAACTAAGTGCAGCTAATTAGCTTATTGAAAAATAGAATAGCAACAAAAAAGGGACTGATTTATGCAATCAAGTCCCCATAAATTTTTTAATAATTAATATTATTTATTAAAATTCAGGCAAATACCAAGTTATACCTGTAGTAGTTTCAAAATGTACAGGAATATTTGAGCCGTCAGTATTAGAGTTATTAACATCCATTTCAAAATACCATTCAAGATCTTGAACAGGAGTGATATAAAGTTCTGCATAAGCTCCCCAATATAGGCTATGCTCTACTGTAGAATCAGCTGCATCATTTTGTAATTTTCCGCCATAAACAGCAGTATAACCTAAAGAAGGCTCAACATAAAGAGATACTATATCGCTGTTAGCAGTGATTCCTAATACAGCGGCAGCAGTTACATCATAAGGATTGTTCTCCAATTTAGCATCTTTATCAGCCCAAATAAGACTATCAGGTTTTTGAGCAATAGTGTTATAAATAACATCGCCTGCTCTAACCATAGTACTTGTACCATGTAAAGCAGTATTATAAGCAACTTTAACAAAAGGATTTATAGTTACATTTCCAACAGGAGTGTTTAAGAAATAGAATCTAGCTTCAAAACCTACTGACTGAGCAAGAGCATCGCCGAAAGGAACAGGACCTTCTACTTTAAATTGTGATTGTCCATATTTAACATATAATCTTATAGCATTGAAAGCATCTATTCCAGTGTAATATCTTATTTGAATATCAGTACTTACACCTAAATAGCTTTTTGCTTTAAACGCACCATTAAATGGATCATCAGAAACAGCTATTTGTATAGGAACAGCTATTCTTAAGTTATTGTTTAAAGCATTGATCATAAGAACAGGAGTATGAACGCCTAATTTCTTATTTATAAAAGTATAGTTATAACCAACACCAATACCAAAAGGCTCAGAAGTGTAGCCTATACCTGCAGAAATAGTTGCATCAAGTCCTGCATTATCTGTTTGTCCTGATAAAATATTTCCTAAAAGAGTTCCGGCTGCCTGTGTTCTAAAACCGAAAGTACCTTTAATGGTATTATTTCCTAAAACAAATCCTAATTGATCCATTCTAGCTCTGAATTGATTGCCGTCTGTAAGAAAATCAATCCAATCATCTT
>CASEHG010000038.1 GCA_949287565.1 uncultured Brachyspira sp. | reverse complement strand
TTCATATTAAAAGAATGGTAAATCTTATAGATGGTATTGATTGGGTATCATTAAGTATTGATGTGAAAGGTTCTATATATGAGGGACTTTTGGAGAGAAATGCTACAGAGTCTAAGGCTGGTGCTGGACAGTATTTTACGCCTAGGGCTTTGATTAAGGCTATTGTCGAGGTGATGAGGCCTGATATAGATATGAATATAATTGATCCTGCCTGCGGTACCGGCGGATTTTTGATTGAGGCTTATGATTATATAAAAAAACATATAGGAAAAGACAAAGATAAAACTAAAAAATTAAAAGAAAATAAATTATTTGGTATAGATATTACTCATATAGTTGTGAGTTTATGTGCTATGAATTTGTATTTGCATGGATTTGGAGGCTCTGAAGGAAATACCACAGTAAAACAGGGAGATTCTTTGGCTAAGAGAACAGATACATTATATAAAATGGTTCTTACAAATCCGCCTTTCGGTAAGAAAAGTGCTTTTAAGGTTTTTAGTGATGACGGTGAAGTTACAACAGAAAAAGAAGATTATATAAGAGATGATTTTACTGTAACAACATCAAATAAGCAGATAAATTTTTTACAGCATATAATGAGTATTTTAGCAATAGGCGGAAGAGCGGCAGTTGTGCTTCCTGATAATGTTTTATTTGAGGGCGGTGCTGGAGAGAAGGTAAGAAGAAAGTTATTAAACAGCTGTAATTTGCATACTATATTAAGACTTCCTACAGGCATTTTTTATGCTCAAGGTGTTAAGGCTAATGTTTTATTTTTTGATAAAGTTACACCTGTAGAAGGTGCTGTAGCAACGAAAAATATTTGGATTTATGATTTTAGAACAAATATTAATTTTACTTTAGTTACTAATCCTTTAACTTTTGAAGATTTAGAAGATTTTATAAAATGCTATAATGCTGATGATATTAGCAAAAGAAAAGAAACTGACAGATTCAAAAAATTTTCTTATGATGAAATAATAAAAAGAGATAAAGTTAATTTGGATATTTTCTGGATAAAAGATGAAACTTTAGAAGATTTGGATAATTTACCTGAACCAGATGAACTATTAAAATCTATAAAGGAAAATTTTAAAGATACTATGGATATAATTGATAGTATTGATATTTAAGCACGGGCTACTGTAAGCAAACCTATTTTTTTAATGCATTCTAGTTTCTTAATCTCTTTAGAAATTTCATTTAAAGTGCTTCCTGTGGTAAGTACATCATCTATTATAAGAAGATCTATTTTATTATGATCTCTGTAGTCGGTATTTATCACAAAAGCATTTTTTATCATATTTAGTCTTTCTGTTTTACTGTTTAAAGAACTTAATGCTTTGGTTTCTTTTTGCCTGAATATTATATCATCTATTAATTTTATATTTAGAATTTTAGATATTGTTTCTGCTATTATTTCACTTTGATTGTATCCTCTTTCCAAAAATCTATTTTTACCAAGAGGCACAAAAGTAACGGCATCATAATTTTTTATGTAGTCTTTATAATAATAACTAAGCATAGCAGCAAAGTCTTTACAAATTAAATATCTATGAGAGAACTTCATTTTGTGAATCAAATTTATTGTATGATTATTATAATAAAGCATAGATTTACATTCATCAAAATAAAGTTCTTCATCTTTGCAAATGCATATTGATTTTTCACTTTCTAAAACTTTACCGCATTTAGGACACCTTATATATTCATCTTTATGTATATAATCTAAATTTTTATTTATGCAGTCAATACAAACATAATTCATATTATTACTTTGCATTAACTCTCCGCATATTATACAGTGATTAGGAAATATTAAAGAAAATATATTATTTATAATATGCTTGTAAAGTTTCATTTATTATTTAATTATTTTACTTGTATCATAGGGGTAACACCAGAGCCTGAAACCTGAGGCATTTTACCATCCCATTTCTCTATATACATTCTCTGTATTAAAAGAGGAGTTAAAGATTCCTGCATTATTCTGTTGGCTTCTGCTATACCTTTAGCTTTTGTTATTTCAGCTTCAGCTTCATATTTTACTTTTTCCAAATCATTTTGAGCAGTTAATGCATTTTGTGAAGCTATCAATTTTCTTTCTATTGCTTGATCAAATTCATCAGAAAAATCATGTTCTATAATAGAGCATGCAGCAACTGTGATGCCGTAATCTTGAAAATCACTCATAACTTCTTTTAAAAGCTCTCCAGCCATTTCATTTCTTTTTGTTATGAATTCTTCTATAGTGTATCTTGCAGAAACAGCATTCAAACTCTCTGATATTCTAGGATTAACTAATTTGTTTTTATAATCTGTTCCAAATTTTCTAAATAAATCCAAAGCATCTCCTGTTATAGAATACTGAACATTTAGAGTCATAGATATTGTCTGCATGTCCTTTGATGATACAGCATAAGTTTTTTCTACTGTTTGCTCTCTTACTTCCATAGTTTTTATTGTATCTACAAAAGGTATTCTAAAATGAAGTCCAGGTTCTTCCTGAGATATAGCTTTACCTAATCTACTTCTTATTCCAACTTCTCCAGTTGAAACTATTGTAACGCTAGAAAATATTAAAAATCCTACAACTAAAACAACAGGTAATAGTATAAAAAGTATAGAATGCAGTTTATTTGAACTCACATTTATTATTCTCATATGTTCCTCCTTAAATATGTATGAAATATTAAAATATAAATAATTTTTTTGCAAGTATATCCTATTGGGGTATTATTCGGAATCATTTGTATTAAAATAAAAATAATTTATTATGCTAAAATATTAATTGCATTAAGAAAAAAAATACTATATAATCTATCCTACTATTTACAAATAATAGCTGTATTAATTATGTCAAATTGAATAATAGTCTAAAATAGTAATTTTTTATTATCGGAGTCTTTTTATGGAAATGCTTAATAGAGTTTTAATATCAGATGATGGTCATAGAATGTATACATATATTTTTAAACCTGATTCTAAGCCTAAAGCAATAGTGCAAATAGTTCATGGACTTGGAGAGCATGCTGGAAGATATAAAGAGATTGCTGAAAAACTTAATAAAGAAGGATTTTTAGTTTGTGCCGACGATCATAGAGGATTTGGAAGAAGTACTGTAAGTAAGGATCAAATAGGGCATATGGCCGATAAAAATGGACATGAACTTATTATAGAAGATATGAAGCATTTGATGGTAAGTACTAAAGCTGATTATCCTAATCTTCCTTATTTTATGATGGGTCATAGTATGGGTTCTTTTCTTACTAGAGGTTTTTTGATTAAATATCATAAAGATTTAAATGGTGCTATAATAATGGGTACTAGAGGAAAACCTAAGGGAATAGAAAATTTAGGAAAAACTATAGCTAATATTCAGAAGTCATTATTCGGCGGAAGAAAAAGAGCTTATTTACTTGACAAATTATCAGTTGGCGGATACGGTAAAAAATTCTTCCCTAAAGATAATTCAGATTTAGCATGGCTTACTTCAGATAAAGAAGAAATTAAAAAAGCTCAGGAAGATGAATACTTTGCAAATAAGCCTGCAAGTATAGAAACTTACATTCAATTATTTGAACTTATTGATAAAATTTCAAATAAAGATAATTATTCTTCTATGGATAAAAATTTTCCTATACTTTTAATATCAGGAGCAAAAGACCCTGTAGGAGATATGGGAAAGGGAGTTAAATGGGTTCATGAAATGTATGAGTCATTAGGATTTAAAGATGTTACTATAAGTCTTTATGAAAATGGAAGACATGAAATACTTAATGATGTTCAAAGAGATGATGTAGCTAAAGAGATAATTGCTTGGCTTAATGCTCATATAGCATAGTATTACTATATGATATTTTTATAAAGCATAGGTATAATTATTTATACTTATGCTTTTTTATTTATTATAAATTTAATAGTATATATTGAAAATTTTTAACTTTGTAATTTTTTTATTGTTCTTTTTCCCGCCGCACGCCTACCTAAAGGTACTCCCTTCGGTCGCAGGCGGACTTGGTCAAAGAACCAAAAAGTGCAAGGATAGAATTAATACTAAATCATACTAAAATTGTTTTACCTGTAAGATAAATTATAATTTTTTGTACAATAATAAGTAATCAGCCGCATGTATAGTTGACTATCCATAATGATTTGCAATACCGTGCGGAAAGCCACTATGGCGAATAGTTGACAAACTTAAAAATTTTTAGTATAAATTTAATCATAATAGGCATAAGAACCTAATTCTCTTGATGCATCATAATCTTCTTTTATACTCATCGCATATTTATTTTCTGAGTTAATAAATTTTAAACATGATTTTATTGCTTCTTTTGATAGGGGAGGCACATCTTTTTTATTTAAAGCTTCTTCTACATCAAGCCAAATAACTTCGCTGTTTTCGCTGTCATTAACTTTTGCCTCTCCTGAAATATATTCTGCTCTGAACATCAAATACCAATCATTTTCAGTAAAACGCATTGATACTATTTCTTTTGTCTTTACTTTCACATTTGTTTCTTCTAATACTTCACGTTCAGCAGCTTCAGCAGGCAGTTCTCCTTCATTTATGAATCCTCCCGGTATTATAAGAAGTCCTTTTCCTCTACCGTAATTATGACGCCCTAGAAGAACTTTACCGTCCTTTATTACTACACAGCCAACGCCTTTTCCAAATATCATTCTTTCATTATCTGAAAATGCCATTTATTATTCCTTTTAATTTAATTAGTTTTTATCATTTAAAAATGTATTTCTAATATATATTCATCATCTTTATTTACAGCAGAATTTTTTGATATTCTATTTAATCCGTAAGGCTCTAAATATAATGCTAGTATATCATCATTTACAGAAGTTATTACTGGTATTAATTCTCTTTCATACAAAGGTATTTTTAAATCTATGAAAATTTTTCTTAAATATTTTTTATTTCCATTAGGATAAGCATTTATAAAGTCAGATTCTTTTTTATTTCTCATTATTAATGGATAATCTGCTTTTATATAAATATTATCCTTATAATTAATATCTTTGTTTAAAACGGTTTTTATTTCTATTTTTTTATTTAAAAATTTATATACTCCGTCTTTTTCAATTTTTATAAAATTATTTGTTTTTATATCATCAAGTTTTTTTTCATTTTGTTTTTTTATAGTTTTTATAAAGTTATATTCTTTTATCAAATAAAAATTATCCAGTCTTAATCTTATATTCGGCTTATCTGATTTTATCAGTTTTAATATTTCTGAAACTCTTTTCTCTGTTATCTCTATATTATTTTTTGCTAAAAATTTGATTATGATTTTTTTTATAAAAAGTTCATTTGTATTTTTTATTTTTTCTATATTAAGTTTTGTATTTTTTTCAGATATATTTTTTTTGTATAATTTATTAACTTTTTTTCTTAATATATATGTTTCTTCATAGCTTCTTTTTGCAAATCTTATAATATTATTTTTAGCATTTGTATTTATTTCTTCAAGCATTGGTATTATCAAATTTCTTATCTTGTTTCTAGAATAATAATTTTTTTTATTTGAAACATCTTCTCTATGTTCAAGATTATTATTTTTTGCATACTCTTCAATATCTTTTCTATAGAAATTTAAAATAGGTCTTAAAATATATCCTTTTTTATCTCTTAAACTTTTATATACATTAGTTCCAGCACCTTTAATCATTCTGTAAATTATAGTTTCAGCTAAATCATCTTTATTATGTGCTATTAATAAATAATCATATATTTTTTTATTATAAAGTTCTTCAAAAAAATTATATCTGTCATTTCTAGCTTCAAGCTGAATATTTTTTCCATTATAGCTGTTAGGTGCTATTTCTTTAACATATATTTCTATATTATATTTCTTAGCCATATCGTGTGCGAATAATTCATCATTTGTAGAATCTTCGCCTCTGAGATTATAATTAACATGTATTATTATTAAATTGAATGATAACTCATCTTTTAATCTGTATGCAATATTTAAAAGAACTTGAGAATCTATTCCTCCTGAATATGCTACGGCTAAAGTTTTATTTTTTATATCTTCTATATTTGAAAGTAAAAAATTATAAGTTTCTTTTAACATGAAAATATCCTAAAGTTTAAATACATCATTTTTCTCATTAATTATTATTTTTCTTTCTGTTATAACTGCATTTTCATTATCAATTAAATTTTTATCTGATAATATTTCATTGTTTTCATCATAATCTTTTAATATATTTTTTGAATTAGCATAACAGTAAATGCATCCGTTAGTGCATGTATTATACATTCCTATATCAATACTTTCTATACAATTGCATAATTTTCTTTGGGATTTATCCTTTTTTTCTTTTATGGAATAGCCTAATATTTTTTGTATTCTTTCTTTATCTATGCAGGCTGATTTTTCTACTCTTATATTTGTTATATTATCAAAATCTTGAGAGCATGATTTTAATTTTATATTATTTTTTTCAGATATTTCTTTTATATTTTCTATTAATATAATTTTATCATTGTCATTTATATTTTTAATATTGTTTTTTATCTTTGAATATATTTGCACAAAACTGAATATGCATTCATCTGTATAACCATTTAAACTATCAGCAAAGTTTTTGAAGTTATTTATATGATAATTAGCATTAAAATCATCATTCAAAATAATAGGGTCATATCTCCATATAATTTTTTCTTTACCAAATAATTTGCTTATAGTTTGAAAATTTCTTATTAATAATTTTTTATTAGGTATATTTCTTTCTATATTTTTATCATAAGGTGTAATAGTAAAATGCAGATAAAATTTGTACCCTAAATCTCTAACTTCTTTTAGAAAATCAATATTAGGATTCTTTGACCAAAACACTATTATATCAACTATATTTTTATTTAATGGTATTTTGTAGAAATTATTTTTACTTATAGGATTTTGAGTAATAAGATATTCTTCTTTTAATCTATTCAAAAACCATTTAGTATGTAAAGAAGGTATATCGGTTCTTCTGCTTGCACTTATTATCATTTTGTATTTAGTTTAAAATACGCCCATTTTCTTTCTTTGTGATAATTTTACACCAAAGGCATCATGTCCGGGATATAATAAAGTATCATCATCTAAAGCAAATACTTTTTTTGATATGCTTTCTTCTAATGTAGCAAAATTACCTGTAGGAAAATCCGTTCTTCCTATTCCATAGGAGAATATTGTATCACCGCAGAATAAATGTCCTTTAGTATAAAAGCATACTCCTCCTCTTGTATGTCCAGGTGTATGTATAACTTTGAACTCTACATCTTTTAATTTGAAAGTATCGCCGTCATTGAATTGTATTTCAGGGCTTTGGCATTTTATTACGCTTCCTAAATATGAACTTACATTCAGACTTCCGTCCTGAAAGAAATCATAATCCATACTATGAACACAATGAGGAACATCTGGAAATTCTTTTCTTATATCATCGGCACCGGATATATGATCGAAATGCCCATGGGTATATATTACTCTTACTAGCTTTTTTCCTTCTAATACTTTTTTATAAACATTATAATTATTTAATTGTGCTGCATCTATAATCATAGCTTCATCATCAGCAGTTACAACATAAGAATTCATAGCATACATATTATTGTTTATGCAGTATATTTTTAATTCGCTCATTATTATTTCTCCTGTTTTTAGTAAATTATTTTTTTTCTGTCTCTGTAAGAAAAATGTCCATAGTATCAAGCATTCCTGACATAGTATTATATTTGATTATCTTTCTTGTTTTATCA
>CASEHG010000037.1 GCA_949287565.1 uncultured Brachyspira sp. | reverse complement strand
TATCTTTGTCAGCTGTTAAGGATTTAGCTATTTTAGCAAAAGAAATATCCAATCCAACTACCCCTTTAAGCTCATTATTTTGAAAAACAGCTTTAGATATAGTTATAACTGTTTCTCCTGTTTCAGCATCTTGATACGGAGCACTCAAATAAGGAGTGGAAGGATTTTTTACAGCTTCTATATACCATTCTCTCGTAGTTTGATCAAATCCTTCTATATTATCACCGTATACTATAATTAATAATCCGCCGTATTTATATCCCACAGTGCCGCTAAAATGTATATTACCAATCTCATCTTTCATATTTTTTAATTCTTTGAAAGAATCAAGCATTTGAGTATAATCTGTTTCATATTTACAATAGGAAGATAAAACATCAATCTCTGAATAAAAATAACTAAGCCAAGAAGAAATGGAAGATTCTTTTTTGTACATATTAGATTCTATTTCTAATAAGAATTCTTTCTTATACCTAGGAATAAAATATAACATCAAACCTATAACAACAACTATTATGAATACTGCAAATGGGATTAGAAATTTCAGCATTAAAACATATTTCTTTTTTTTGTCTTCCATAAATAATATCTCCAAATAAATAAAACTTTGATAAAGTATAATTTTTTATTTTTTTATTGTCAAGTAATTTTTTTTTACTATTGAGCAATAATATTTTATTTTTTCCATAAAAAAAGGGGCTTAATTAATAAGCCCCACAATTTTTACAATTTTATTTAATTATTTTTTTACTTCAATCAGCTCATCACCAACATTAATAGAAGAAGCATTAACAGGTATAACATCTGTATAATCATCAGAATTTGTTACTATAACAGGAGTCAATGTAGGATATCCTTCTCCTCTTATTTTTTCAATATCAAATTCTAATAACAAATCTCCCTTCTTAACTTTCTGTCCCTCTTCTATATGTGAGATGAAATGAGCACCGCCTAATTTTACAGTATCCATACCAACATGTATAAGCAATTCAACACCATCATCAGAAGTTAATCCTATAGCATGTTTTGTAGGGAAAGCAGTTTCTATAACACCATCATAAGGAGCATACACTTTTCCTTCTATAGGTTCAATAGCTATACCTTTACCCATAGCACCGCTTGAGAATGCTTCATCTTTAACGCTTTCTAATTTTATTATATTTCCTTTTATAGGAGCATAAACTTTATATGATGCAGATGAAGCTTTTGTTTCTGCTTTTTTCTCTTCCTTTTTCTCTTCTTTCTTTTCCTCTGCCTTAGGAGTATCTGCTGGCATCTGAGGTTCCTGATCGCTTATAGGATCATGTAAATAATCCTCAAGTCTTGATTTTATTACAGTAACTTTAGGTCCGTATATTACCTGTATACCATTACCTTTTTTGATTATACCAGCTGCACCGCTTGCTTTCAATGTAGCATCAACAACTTTAGAAGGATCAAATACAGTTATACGAAGTCTTGTAGCACAGCAATCAACATCGCTTATATTTTTCTTTCCGCCAAGTCCTGCAGTAATTAAAGGAGCTTCTTCATATTGGAATAGAGGATTTGTATCAACTGCTTCTCCGCTTGCAGCAGCTTTAGCAGCAGCAACATCAGCTCTTCTATACAATTTTGGTTCTTCACTATCTGGTTCTCTTCCAGGTGTTTTCCAATCAAATTTCTTAATTAAAGTATAGAATAAGAAATAGTAAATGAAGAAATAAGCAGCACCTACAATTACGATCCATATCCAATTAGTTTTAGCATTACCTTGTATTATTCCGAATAACAATAAGTCTATAAAACCGCCTGAGAATGTCATACCTACTGTAACATGAAGTATATGCATAAGCATGAAAGATATACCCGCAAGTACACAGTGAATAGCATAGAATATAGGAGCAACGAATATAAATGTAAACTCTATAGGTTCAGTTATACCTGTAAGCATTGCTGTTAATGCAGCTGAGAAAAGTAAAGCACCTACAACCTGTTTTTTCTCTGGTCTAGAAGTTCTATACATAGCTAAAGCAGCACCAGGCAATCCGAATATCATGAATGGGAATTTACCTGTCATGAATCTAGTAGCTTCAACACTGAATGCTGTTGTACTAGGAGAACCTAATTGAGCAAAGAATATGTTCTGAGCACCTTCTACTAAATTGCCGTCTATCATCATAGTACCGCCCAAAGAAGTCTGCCATAAAGGTGTATAGAATACATGGTGAAGTCCGAAAGGTATTAATGCTCTTTCTATTATACCATAGAATAAAGTGCCAACATAACCTGAACCAGCTATTAAATCACCCAATTTATTCATTACAACCTGTACAGGAGGCCATACATAGTACATTAATATACCTACTACTAAAAATACTATAGAAGATATAATAGGAACAAATCTTGTACCGCCAAAGAATGATAATACTTGAGGAAGCTCTATTGTATAATATTTATTATGCAAAGCAGCTACGCCAAGTCCTACTATAATACCGCCGAATACACCCATTTGTAATGACAATATACCAACTACATTTGTAGTAGAACCAGCTAATAATTTATCAGCTCCGCCCATAACTGTTATCATCTTACCAATAGAAGCATGCATTACGAAAAATGCTATAGCTCCTGATAAAGCAGCAACCTCTTTCTCTTTCTTTGCCATACCAATAGCTACACTCATGGCAAATATAATAGGCAAGTTACCAAATATTATATTTCCTGCTTCACTTAATACTGATAATATATCATAAGCTATAGTGCCTGGTCCTAAAATACCCATTAAATTATAGGTTTCAAGCATTGTAGTATTAGTTAATGAACTACCTACACCCAAAAACAAACCTGCTACAGGAAGCACAGCTATAGGAAGCATGAAAGATCTTCCTACCCTTTGCAGTACGCCGAAAATTTTATCCTTCATATAAAGAACTCCGTATTATAAATGTATTTTTGATATTATACATATAAAGATACTAGATTAATAATTAATATTATGTATACTAATATCACATATAAACATCAATTTATATATATAAGTATAATAAATTTTTTAATAATTGTATATAGTTTTTGATATTAATTTTCAGTTTGTAATCAGTTTCAATATGATTAATCAAGAATATCATTAAAATATATACATAAAATAAGTTGCAAAACTTAAATT
>CASEHG010000036.1 GCA_949287565.1 uncultured Brachyspira sp. | reverse complement strand
TTCTCTAAGTTCTTTTAATCTATTCATACACATCAATAAAATTATAATATAGTTAAAATTTATCTATTGCAATTTAGACAAAATTTATCTATAATTATTATAGTAGTAGACTTCGTTTGACAATATACTTCAAAGTAATTTGTTATACTACAGATAGTGAGGCTATATGAAAAAGAAAAAATTAATTATATTATCATCTATTTGTTTATTAGTAATATTTATTTGTATATTACTAATAAATAACAAAAGTAATGCTAAAGTATTAGAAGATAATCAAAATAAAGTATCAGGTATGTATGCTATAATGCTTGAAACAGAAGCTGGGTCAGGTTCATATGAACCATCAACATCTAGTTTGTGGCCAGGGGATGGTTATATTTTTAATGAAACATTAAGTAAATGTGAAAATGGCGGAGAACTTACATGGCATGAAGATACAAGAACAGTCAGTTTAAAAACTAGTGTTTCTGATAAATGTTATTTATATTTTGATAAATATAACCCACCTGATGTAACTATTGCTACTAATAATAGTAATAATTATACGCCAGCTACACCAGCAACTTTAAATTGTACTAATGCAACAGCTGAGTATAATCAAAAGTATCAAAGAATAGAAATATCTCAAATTAATAAATATACAAATTGTAGTTTAACATATCAAACACCAAGTTCTAAAACCTATTTAAATAACTATATTACAGGACTTTCTGGAAGTGCCCAAGGAGATGGAGAGGTAGTAAATGAACAAGTAACAATAGACAATTCTACATTTAATCCAACTACAACATTAAATCAAAACAATTATAGTAATTTATCCAATGATGCATCTTCACCATTTACATGGGATTCAACAGATAAAACTTGGACTAGTACTAACAAAACCAATTCATCTACAAGTACAATTACATTTAATCCAAGTTCTAATGGATATTACCAATTATGTTATACTGTATCTTCTGAATCAGGTTTTGATAAAGCGACATTTTATGTAGATAATTCACAAAAAGCACAGGATAGTGGAAGTAAAAGTTCTTGTGTATATCTCGGTAATCTAACTACTTCTAATACTATAAAAGTAACATACTCAAAAGATAGTTCTTCTAGTAGCGGAAATGATAATGTAATATTCTATTTACAAAGTGGAACTTATAATGAAAATATTGAAACTGTAAGTGCTGGTATAAGATACGAAGGAAAAGCACCAAATAATTATGTCTGGTTTAATAATGAGTTATGGAGAATAATAGGAGTGTTTGATTCTGCATCTCATGGACAAGACGGACAAAATTTGGTTAAAATAATCAGAGCAGATTCAATAGGAGTACTAGCATGGGACAAATCATATACTAATGATTGGACAGCATCAAGTTTAATGAATTTACTAAATGGGGCATATTTAAATGCACAAGATGGAACAGATAGTGGATACTGTTATGGAAATCGTGAGATACCAGGCAATTGTGATTATACAAGTATTGGAATAAGTAGTACATATAAAGATATGATAGCAAATGTAACATGGTATCTAGGAGGTTGCGTTGGCTCATCAGCAGATTCTTGCTATAGTTTGGAAAGAGATAGTGAAGAGTATGTTAACCATCCAATAAATTGGGAAGGAAAAATAGGATTAATGTATATCAGCGATTATATGTATAGTGCAATAGCAAGTTCGTGTGAAAGAAATACAGGTTTGGATTCTTATATAACACCTACATGTGCGGGAGAAAGTTGGTTATTTAGTGAAGGATATGAATGGACAATTACTACAGTATTAATGGGTGACATGATATTATGTGTGAGTGTCGATGATAGGCGCCTTTTATTTTCTGGTGGCTTACCAAACCATGGATCTTCGACTCGGCCTGTCTTGTATTTAGATCCTAGTGTATATTTAATTGATGGAAGTGGAACAGAAAATGATCCATATATTATAGGAATGTGATAACTTTTATTTTCCGTGCTGGAAGTGACACTCACCAGTGAGGACCAAATCATTAATTATAATGAATGTAGAAAATTTTATCACACAGATTATATTGATGCACTCAATATTAATGTGTTAATAAGTTATCAAGCAACTTCAGTACTAAAAATTGATTTTCTGATAGTGATTTATACAAAGCTATAAATAAAGAAAATGAAAGTTTATATCATATGATTTTAAATTGCTAATTAGAAAAAGAATATAAATATAATTAAATATCCTAAAATTATAAATATTGCTAAAAAATGCAGACTTAAAAGACCAATCTTAAACATTTTGGATAACTTACTATTTATAAACTGTCCAACTTTTGGGGTTCAGTTCAAAGTATGACATGTAAAAGGAGTTTAAAAATATATAATTTTTTTTGAATTTAAAATAGTCAATAAAAACTCTAAAATAACTGTTCTTTGATAATTTAGGTATTCTACAAAGTTATACTATAGCCTAAAGAAGTTAAATAAGAAATCATCTCTTTTGGAGAGCTTTTAATTTGTTATTAGATTTAAAATTACTATTAACTAATTTATTAAATCTTTCATAATCAAATATTTTTCAAGTAAATAAGATTTGATAAATACTAGTTAGCATGAGCTATTATCGGCAAACTCTTAGATTAACGGCACATATAAAAACACGAAATAAAATATAATCTTTTCATTACTCACTTTCACGTACTATGTAATATGCTCAATAACAGTTTATTATTATATTAAAGAATTAAGTATTTTAAAACTAATGTGTGCCTTTCAGAGGGCTGAGAGGATGAAGAAAGGAATGTTAGATAAAAATGAAAAAAATTTTTTTTATAATAAGCATAGGAATAATTATACTTATTGGAATTATAGGATTATCTTATAATTCCAATAATAAAAATACATTTACTCAGGATGGAGTTACTTATGCATTAACTCTTGATGGAGCAAGTGTTAATAATTTTCCATCAAAAGGAATGTATAGAATAGATGTAGAATGTACTAATGCTACAGGTAAATGGTTATATGATGAATGGAAATTAGCGGTTGAAAATATAAATGGCACAAATGCTACATGTGATGTTAATTTTGTAACTATTGATAAAACCTATTTAAATAACTACATTATAGGGCTTTCTGGAAGTATCCAAGGGGATGGACAAGTAGTAAGTGAAAATGGATATAGATATGAAGGAAAGAATCCAAATAATTATGTATGGTTTAATAATGAATTATGGAGAATAATCGGAGTATTTGATTCTACATCGCATGGACAAAGTGGACAAAATTTG
Source organism: uncultured Brachyspira sp. (assembly GCA_949287565.1). Taxonomy (GTDB): domain Bacteria; phylum Spirochaetota; class Brachyspiria; order Brachyspirales; family Brachyspiraceae; genus Brachyspira. The sequence continues at coordinate 1,106 of CASEHG010000036.1, read as the reverse complement.
GTTAAAATAATAAGAGCAAATTCAATAGGAGTACTAGCATGGGACAAATCATATACTAATGATTGGACAGCATCAAGTTTAATGAATTTACTAAATGGATCATATCTAAATGCCCAAGATGGAACAGATAGTGGATACTGTTATAGACTGGCAGTGCAAAATTTGCCAAGCATATTAACAAATTGCGATTATACAAATGTAGGAGTAAAAGTTACATATAGAAATATGATAGCAAATGTAAAATGGCATTTACCAAGTGTTGAACATTCATCTATAATTCCGGATTCCTCTACGGGTGACATCAATACAACAATTGATGAATTTTATATGTATGAAATAGAAAGTGTGGAATCTAGTAAATACCCAACAGAATGGGAAGGAAAAATAGGATTAATGTACTCATCCGATTATGGATATAGTGTATTAGCAAGTAATTGTGCAAGAACAACATATTTGGAGGATTATGATTCATCTACATGTGCGGGAGAAAGTTGGTTATACGGTGAAGGTTATGAATCAACTATAACTACAGTTGCATATTCCGGTTCTATAGTTTATTTAGATTACAGTGGAGAGTTTTCCACAAATATGAGCGGTTTTGGAAACTCAACCCGTCCTGTCTTGTATCTAGACTCTTCAGTATATGTAATAGATGGAAATGGAACAATGTCAGATCCATACATAATAGGTATGTGATAAACTAATCCCTCGCCGCCTATAAAACGGCGAGGGTCGGACTTTGCCAATAGATTATGGGTATAAATATCAATAATTTATGTATCAATAATTTATACTTTACATTATCACCAAACATATGTTACTATATGTTTGGTGGTTTTTTTTTATGAAAAATGTATCTATTAAAAATTTATTAAATATAAGTAATGTTGGTACTTTTGTTAGTGGTACTGATATAATTAAAGCAACAAGAATATCTAAAGATGAAGTAGTATTAGAAGAAAAAACTACATATCAAGATTGTACTAATTATAGTTTTGTTGTAGAATCGCAAAGTTTTTATGATGAATTTTATAATGTATTTGTTAAAATATCTCATGATTATAAAATATTAGATGTTGATTGTGATTGTATGCAATTTCAAAGTT
>CASEHG010000035.1 GCA_949287565.1 uncultured Brachyspira sp. | reverse complement strand
TTCTTCTTTTATTTCTTCATCAATACTTTCTTCTATATTCTCAAGTTCTTCTAAAGCTGATAAACCTTCATCAATATTTTCTAGTATATTATTAGAATCTAAAAGTTCTTCATCTGTATATTCTTTTAATTCTAAATCTGGCTCTTTTTCTGATGATGCCGATTCTTCTTCTACATTATCATTAATATTTTCTTCTAGATTTTCAGCTTCTTCTAAAGAGGATGAATCATTAGTTTCTGGAGTTTCTTCAACTGATTCATTAGATGAACTTTCTTCTCCATCATCTAATATATTATTAACATCTAGAAGTTCTTCATCTGTATATTCTTTTAATTCTAAATTTGACTCTTCTTCTGAAGATGCTGATTCTTCTTTTATTTCTTCATCAATACTTTCTTCTATATTCTCAAGTTCTTCTAAAGCCGATAAACCTTCATCAAAATTTTCTAGCATATTATTAGAATCTAAAAGTTCTTCATCTGTATATTCTTTTGATTCTAAATTTAGCTCTTCTTCTGAAGATGCTGATTCCTCTTTTATTTCTTCATCAATACTTTCTTCTATATTCTCAAGTTCTTCTAAAGCTTCCTCGGATACTTCATTAGATGAACTTTCTTCTTCATCATCTAATATATTATTAATATCAAGAAGCTCTTCATCTGTATAATCTCTCATATCTAAACCTGATTCTTCTTCTGAATCATCGTCTAAATATTCATCTTCTAAATCTTCATTGATATTTTCTTCTATATTTTCAAGTTCTTCTATAGCTGATAGATCATTATTTTTTGAAACTTTCTCAGTTACTTCATCAGATGCTATTTCTTCTTCATCGTCTAATATATTATTAATATCAAGAAGCTCTTCATCTGTATAATCTCTCATATCTAAACCTGATTCTTCTTCTGAAGCATCATCGTCTAAATCTTCATCATATTCTTCTGAATTTTGAATATTTTCTAATCCAATTAAATCTTCTATATCAATATCTTTAGATGAATTATTATCAGCATTATCATTTGAATCGCTTGGTAAATCTTTTAAAGTATCTTCTAAATTATCTAAAACAGATTCGCCTAAGCGTATACTTTCATCTTTAATATCTTCATTTAATAAATTATCAGTACCAATTAAATCTTCTATATCAATATCTTCTATAGACTTGTTATGAGCCTTTATCTCATCTGATAATTCTTTTAGATTATCCTCTAAACTATCTAATTCATCTGAACCGTCATTTTCGATATTATCTTCTTCATTTTCTAGAGAAGTTAAATCTTTAGCATTTTCTTCTAATTCGCCGCTATGTTCTAAAACATCATCTTTCTTGAAACTCTCATCCAAATTAAAATCTTCAACAGTTTCAATATTACTTAATTCATATCCTTCTAAAGATTCCTCTTCCGATTCTTTATGTATATTATTTTCTTCTTTTGAATATATATTATTTATTATATCAGCTTGCTCTTCTGTCAATTCTGATGTTTTTTCTGTTTTTTCTTCAACTTTAATTTCTTCTTTTTCATCACCATTGTCAGTATCAGGAAATAGTTTAGACATATCTATATCAGAATCAACTATTTCTCCTGCTACTTCAATATCATTTTCTGATAAACTTAAAGTTTCCTGAAGGTTTTTATAATTTTTATTTTCTTCTTCTGAATAAGCATTGTTGCTTATTTCTATTCCTTCTTCACCTTCTAAATAATTATTAATGTTTAAAGGATGTTCTTTTTCTTCATATTCTTTAGTTGTTATTGTACCATGTATTTTTGGACTTTCTTTATCAGAATTACCTACAGATATTACAGGAAATTCATTTTCATTAATTTCTATAGTTCTATCTAGTAGTTTATTTATTTCATATTCATCAAGGGGGATGTCTTTATTACTTTCAAAAACACTAGCGAACTCTTTTTCCACTATCAATTCTCTTCATAATTTTTTCTTATAGTCGAATATCTTTTTTGTATATTAATCGTAGTATCATTAGTTATCGGCATATTATAATCAAATCCGACAGGTAAAAAACCCAATTCAGTCATTCCTCCGCAAATTTCTAAAACTTCGGATACTGAAATGCCATATTTACAAAAATATACTCCCTGATTAACAACAGCTCCTTTTACTGTAATACTAATTAATTTATTATTTGTACTTCTGTTTTTATAAAAAAAATTTATAAAAACACCAAATACAAATATCAATAATGTAAAAGATAAACAAAGTATTCTATCTCTCATAATATTATCGGTTACTATCTTATATAACTATATAAATTTATTTAATGATATCATTCTTTTTATTTGTAGTCAAGATTCTTATTAATTAATATGTAATAATTATATTTTTTACTTGAATATTTACATAATAGTAGTATACTATTAAGAATATTATATTTATTTCCGATTATTATTAAAAATAAATTATATGGTGTTATTATATGTTTGATTTAGATGTAGTAAATGCTTTTAGCAAAGGTACAGTAATTATATTAAAAAGTTATTTCAACTCAAAAGTTGGAAAAGGTGATGTAAGAATATACAGAAACGCAAACCATGTAGGAGGCGTTATAGTATTTGTAGGTATTACTGGGGATTTAAGCGGAAGACTTATGTTTAATATGAGCAAAGCAACTGCTTTTAAATTGGCTTCAGCTCTTAATATGGAATCTATAACTTCAATAGATGATATATTTATAGCTACTATTAAAGAATTTGTTAATATGGTTGCTGGAAGTGCTATTAATGATTTATCAACAAAACATATAGATTTGGATATGACCCCTCCTGCAATACTTATGAGTGAGCAGATGTCTATGCTTGAAAAGGAAAATGATAAAATATTATCTATAAATTATAAAACAGAATTGGGTGAAATATTTATGAACTTAATTTTGTTTAATCAAACTAATTGATAATGCCCAAAATAATACAATATCCATTAATATTATTTATTATAGTTTTAATAGCAAAAATAATTATTGATAATATTTGTATAATAATAAAATCAAATAAGTTTTTAAATAAATACTTTAAAGATGAAGATAAATTATATTCTTTAGAAGAAGTTTCTTCAGCTTTTAGATTAGAAAAAGAACATTTTTCAAAGCTTTTATCTACATTAGAGAAATATCATTATTTTTCTTTCTTTAATAAAAGAGGCGTTACAATGGTAAAAGATTACTACTCAAGATATGAATTAAAATATTTAGTACGCCTTTTATCTAAAAAACAAAAGTTAAAATATTAACTATTACATTATCTCTTTTATAAATAAGTCATTAGATGTGGATAAATCAACAACCTCTAACCCATCACTAACAGTACCATCAAGATGCTTAACAATAGAAAGTACAGGTCTTAAAGGTAAATTAGGATTTTGTTCTATAACTCTTGCTATAGAACCATTTGAAAGTTTTACTCTTGTATTATTAGGATAGAATCCTACAGCCTTTTGAAATGCTTTTACAACATCACTGTCAAAATCTTTTTTAGCTAAAGATATTATAATTTTTACAGCTTTATCAGGAGTACATGGCACACCATGCTCGCCTTTAGTTATTAAATTATTAAAAGTATTACAAATAGAAACTATTTTACTGTACAAACTTATATCTTTATTATCTTTTTGAAAAGGATATCCGCTTCCATCATATTTTTCATGATGCTCTAATACAATATCCGCTATATTATCATCTAAATTATCTCTTTTTACTAATTTATAACCTTGGGTAGGGTGTTTTTTCAATATAGCTTCTTCTTCCTTGGTAAGATTAACTTTTGA
>CASEHG010000034.1 GCA_949287565.1 uncultured Brachyspira sp. | reverse complement strand
TCTACTATTTGAGTTGATATCCATATACCGAAAGTTTCATCTCTTTTATTTTCATCATTAGGAGCGAAGTTTTTTATTTGTTCTTCTTTTGCTTTTCTGTCTTTCATTATAAATCTTGAGTGAAGAAGATTAATGTTTTTTATATTATGACCTTTTAAAATATTATAAACTTCCTGTGCATGTTTTACCGTATTGCATATTACAAGAACTTTTTTATTTTCAGCATTTTTTATTATATTATTATAATTGTTCATTTTAGCATAATATAAAGCATCATTTCCATGTTTATTTACTATAGATTTATCAGCATTTGCTTTTATTAACAGCTCTACAACTTTAACATGCCCTTCCATACATGCTAATATAAGAGCAGTATTTCCTACATCATCTTGTATATTAACATTAATATTTTTAGCAATAATTTTTTCTATAACATCTTCATCCCCAAATATTGCAGCATCTAAAAATGTTTCTTCATCTTGATTTAACGGATAAAGTTTATTGAATGATATAAAAGTCACAGCAATGATCATTAATGGTATGAGTATAATATTTTTCATTATGAATATCCTCCTCTTTTATTATCGGAGAAAAATTATTTATAGTTAAAATAATAAAACCATTCTCAAACATTTATTTAAGAATGGCTTTATGACCGATGTGGAGGTTATGGGGATCGAACCCACGACCTACTGCGTGCAAGGCAGTCGCTCTCCCAAACTGAGCTAAACCCCCGTTTATATATTTTAAAGAACCTGAGCGTGTGGGCCTGGGAGGAATTGAACCACCGACCTTTCGATTATCAGTCGAACGCTCTAGCCATCTGAGCTACAGGCCCTTTAATTTATTCATCAACGATATGTATTAGATTATAGCATAATTAAAAAAAATAGCAAGCCCTTTTTTTAATTTTTTTTATATAATTAATAAAACTTTATAAAATATATTGTAAAAAAAACTATTTATATTATACTATAAAGATATGATTAATAAAAATAATTTTTTTTCTAGAGATAATAATTCTTTAACACATAATAAAATTTTCGTTATTGGCGGAGAAATACTATTAATTACTATAGTATTTACTGCATTTTTCTATTTTTGTTATTTGATTAAAGATATAATAAACCCTATCATATTATTCCTTATACTTATAGCGGCTCTAGTACCTTTTTGGAAATATATTTGGGCTAAAACCTCAATAGTATTAATATTAGCACTATTTACATTATGGGTAATTAAAGAGGCTGGATATTTGGTTGCTCCATTTATTTGGGGTATATTCATTGCATATATGTTTGATCCTTTAATAACAAAGATGCAGAAAAAAATTCCTAGAATAGTAGGCGTATTATTAATATATATACCATTACTAATATTAGCTATAATATTCGTTATATTTATACTTCCTAGAACTATAGAACAAGTTGAAATAATATTCAAAACATTGCCGCAATATGTAGATAAAATATACAGTTCTATATCGGATATGCTTATAACATTATCCGAAAAATTAAATAGAACTGTAGGAAAAAGTTTTGATATAAATTTAGAAATAGATTCAAAAGCTATAAATGATTTTTTATTTGGAAATAGCGGTGTTATAACATTAATGTATAGAAAAATAATAGATTTTAGATTTCAAAATATTAATAGTATAACAACAATATTCAGTATAATATTCTCATATTTTGTAATACTTCCATTTGTTACTTTTTATTTAATGCTGGACTTTCAAAATATTAAAGAAAGAATCATAAAAATAATTCCTATGAGATGGCAAAGCTCTGTAAGTAATATAATAAAAAATTCAAATTATATTATAAACAGTTATGTAGTTGGAATGACAATATTAGCAGTATCATTTTTTATAATAAGTTATATATTGCTATCTGTAACGAATACTAAATATGCTTTTATGTTGGCTTTACTAAGAGGACTTTTAAATTACATACCATTCATAGGACCATTTGCAGCATTTATATCAGCATTATTTATAGGTGTAATTACAGAACCTGTATGGTGGCATGGTGCTTTAAAAATGTGCATAATATATGGTGTTATACAAATATTAGATTCAGGAATAATGGCACCTAAAATATTAGGAAAATCAGTAAAGATTCACCCTATAGCTGTAATGTTCAGTACTATTATAGGAGGAGTTCTTTTTGGTTTCTTAGGAGTATTATTTGCTGTTCCTTTCTGCGGAATTATTATTATCACTATAAAAAACTTTTTTAATAAATATTATCATTCAAAATTTTACACTTTAACTAAAAGAGGCGAATAGATGTTAGTTTACTTAGTACCTATATTTATAATACTTCCATTATTTCTAATGGCTATTATGATATTTTTACCAACCTTTATAGGAAAGAGAATACCTCCAGCTTTTTCAAAAGAAAAAACTCAAGTATTTAATATTAAAAGAAATGAATTATATAATTTGCTTATAGATTATGAAAATTATCCTGCTTGGTTAAAATATATATCAATAGTTCGCACTGAAAAACTGGATAATGATAAAATAAAAATAATGCAGACATATTCTAATAGAAGAACATATCAGGAATTAATAGAAGTAAGAAGAATAGAGAACAGCGAAATATCTATGGTAAAAACAGAAAATGAATTTACTGCTTTATGGACATATATATTAGAAGATACAGAAAATGGAAGAACTAGACTTACAATAAAAGAAACTATGTATGTATATCATCCATATTTGAGATTTATGCTTAAATATGTACTTATAGATGAAAATGGTAAGAATGACTTTTTCAGAAGAGTAAGAAGTTTCATAAACAAACATAAACAATAATTTTTTATTATTGTTATGCTCGTCAACAAAGTCCACCTCGCGGCAGGTGTCACCTACAATAACCTACTTGGTGGCTACAACTCGCTTTTATATATTAATTATGCTATTAATTTTTTAGAGCGATAAACGAGCAGCTGATAACTGACAAAGGAAGTTGTCATCTATTTTTTAGCGAGTTTATCGCTAGCAACAATAAAAAATTACTATTTTCTGTTCTTCTCGCCCCACACGCATATAGCATCTAATATTGGTATTAATGACTTTCCTCTTTTAGATAAGCTATACTCTACTTTGGGAGGTATTTGCGGATATTCTTTCCTAGTAATCAAATCATCTTTTTCTAATTCTTTCAAAGTTAAACTCAGTGTTTTATGAGATATATTAGATATTATTCTCTTTAATTCATTATATCTCACTACATTTAATTCTGACAATATATATAATATTATCATTTTATATTTACCTGATATCAATGACATAGTATAAGCAAAACCTGTATCTTCCATATATTTTTCTTTCAATTTGCTATTATCTTTTTTCATATATTATCCTTTATGATTATTTTACACTTTACTTTTAGTTAGTATATAACTTTTTTATTAGTACTTGATAATTATAATATATAATAATAAAATAGCAATATAAATAACAATTTAGTATATAGGAGTAAAAAATGAAAAAATTATTAATTTTAAATGGAAGCCCTAGATTAAATGGTAATACTTCTGCATTGATAGAAGAATTTACTAAAGGAGCCAAACTAAATGGAAATGATATAATAAAATTCGATTTGGACAGAATGAATATACATTGCTGTAAAGGCTGTTTAAAAGGAGGTAAAAATCCTGATAGTCCTTGTTCTCAAAAAGATGATATGGATAAAATATATCCGCATTATAAAGAAGCTGATATATTAGTACTAGCTTCACCTATGTATTATTGGTCTTTCTCAGCTCAATTAAAAATATTTATAGATAGAATATTCGCTGTTACTGAAATAGACCCTAATTATAAAACACCATATAAAGAATGTTTTATGCTCATGGCAGCAGAAGGAAATGATGATAACAATTCTAAACCTGTTATAGAATATTATCAATATTTATTAAATTACTTGGGCTGGAAAGATTTAGGTTATTTAATTGCTGGAGGAGTATTTAATATAGGAGATATAAAAGGAAAAGATGAATTTTTAAATAAAGCATTTGAAATGGGAAAAGCTATAATTTAAATCATTTACATTAATTCATTTTAATATATAATTTATAGTCAATAAATTTAAAAAATAAGGATTTTTAATACATGATTAATTTTGAACCTATTTCATTAGAAAAACAGGAACTTTATCATAAATATTTTTCTATGACTCCGGAGCAATCTGCTGATTATACATTTATGAATTTGCTTGGATTAAAAGATATATACATGCTTGAATGGGCATTTACTGAAAAGCTAGTTTGGATAAGACAGAAATCACCATACACTATATATTGGGCACCTGTTGGCGATTGGTTTAATACTAACTTCTGCACTGATTTTAGCCCTTGTGAAATTTCAGGCGAAACTATAATAAGAATACCTAAAGAACTTGCTTTATTTTGGGAGAAAACAACTAAAATAAAAGTAAAAGAAACTAGAGATGAATGGGAATACTTATACGATTTTAATGAATTAGTAACATTACCCGGTAAAAAATTTCATAATAAGAAAAATTTATATAATCAATTTCTTAAAAACGAATTCAAATATGTTCCAATAGATAATAAAACTGTAATAAATGATATACTTGATTTCGAGGCTAAATGGGAAGAGGAAGAGAAAAAAAATAATGCTGCTTTAAATGAAAATAATGCTGAAGAATGCGAAACTTTTGACAGTACTAAACTATTAACTCATGAAGTAAGAGCCGAAGCAGATACTATAATGATAAAAACTTTACTCGGTAATTGGGATATAATAAATAATATAATAGGCGGTGCTATTTATATAGATAACAAAATAGTAGCATATACAATAGCTGATTTAAGTATGAGAGATACTATTGTAGTTCATTCAGAAAGAGGAGATAGAAATTACAAAGGAACATATCAGGCAATAAACAGAATGTTCTTAGAGAATTTAAAAAATTATGTAAGTGATTATGAAAGATTTAAATTTGTTAATAGAGAGCAAGACGTTGGAGATTTAGGACTTAGAAAAGCAAAAATGTCATATAATCCTGTAGGATATATAGAGAAGTATAAAGGTTTCTGTACAGAATTCTAATAAAAACATATTATAATTTATAATTTTCAATAAAAAAGGAAGCCCGAAAAAATCGAGCTTCCTTTTATTTATTTAGATATACTTATTAACCTAATATAGCCAAAAGTACACCAGCAGCAACTGCAGAACCAATTACTCCTGAAACGTTTGGACCCATAGCATGCATAAGTAAGAAGTTGTGAGGGTTAGATTCCTGTCCAACTTTGTTAGCAACTCTTGCAGACATAGGAACAGCTGATACTCCAGCAGCTCCGATAAGAGGATTGATTTTGTCTTTGCTGAATAAGTTCATAAATTTAGCAAGAAGTACTCCGCCTGCTGTACCCATTGAGAATGCTACTAAACCTAATACTAATATACCCAATGTTTCAAAACGTAAGAATTTATCAGCAGCTAATTTACTACCAACAGATAAACCTAACATTATTGTAACTATGTTAATTAACTCATTTTGGGCAGTTTTAGAAAGTCTTTCAGTAACACCAGATTCTTTTATTAAATTACCAAACATTAAAGCACCAATTAAAGGAGCAGCATCTGGCAATAATAAAGCAACAAGTATTATAACAGTAAGAGGGAAAATGATTTTTTCTCTTTTACTAACAGGGCGTAACTGTTTCATTTCAATTTTTCTTTCATTTTCAGTAGTTAGCCATTTCATAATAGGAGGCTGTATTATAGGTACTAAAGCCATATATGAATAAGCAGCAACAGCAATAGCACCCAACAAATGAGGTGAAAGTCTTGAAGCTGTAAATATAGCTGTAGGACCGTCAGCACCTCCGATAATACCTATTGAAGCAGCATCTTTCAATGAGAAAGAAATTACTGGTATGTATGTAGATATTATCATAGCACCTAATAAAGTACCGAATATACCTATTTGAGCAGCAGCACCTAATAAAGCAGTTTTAGGGTTAGCAATAAGCGGACCAAAGTCTGTCATAGCACCAACACCAATGAATATGAATAATGGAAATAAACCTGATTCAATACCAAAAGTATATATCTGACCTAAAAAACCGCCGCTGCTTATAGTAACAGGTATACCATTCATAATCTCTACTACAGGTAAAGCCGCAATATTTGCAATAGGAATATTAGCCAAAATTCCTCCCATACCTATAGGGATAAGAAGAAGCGGTTCAAAGCCTTTAGCTATAGCAAGATAAACTAAAAGCAAACCCACACAAATCATTATAGCATTCTGCCATAATGGAGCAGATTTTACTTTAATATCATTTAATTTAGTTTGATATTTTTCTTGTTTACTCTTTTCAGCTTTAACCTGAGCATCTGCTATTTCTTTTTCGCTTCTAGGAAATAAACCTCCGAAAGCAGTATTTCTCACCAAAGAAATAAGCGAATCTTTTATATTAAGAGGTTCCTGATCACTTTCTTGAGGCAACACCACAGATGCTGTCATAAAGATAAGTGCAAATACTAAAAATATTTTTCTCATTATTTTTATCTCCTTAAAATCAGCATCTATATATTAGCCAACTATAGCCAATTCCTGACCTGCAACTACAGCATCACCCGGTTTAACTTTAACTTCTTTAACTACTCCGCTTGCAGAAGATTTTATTTCAACTTCCATTTTCATAGCTTCTACTATTAATATAGTAGTTCCGTCTTGAACTTGTGTTCCAACAGGAGCAACTATTTTTAATACTGTACCAGGTAAACCAGCAGTAACAGGAGTAGCAGCACCGCCAGAAGCAGGAGCAGCAGATTGAGCAGCACCAGCAACTATACCATCTTTAATACTATAATCATAGCTTACACCATCAACTATAGCTTTTCCATTTTCTATTTTTATACCATAGCTAGAACCGCCAAGTGTAACAGTAACTTCATTGCTTGTAGCTTTAACATCAGAAGCACCGCCTGCATTCTTTCTAATACCAAGTTTAGCTTCGCCTTTAAGAAATTGAATACCTTTTTCTTTACAAGCAGCAGCTATAAATACATTTTCATCAGAAAGATCTGTAATACCAGCATCTTTTAAAGCCTGTTCAGCAGCTTTTCTACCTTTTTTAGGGTTTTTATCATCTATATCCATAGCAAGTTCAGTAGTAGGCTGTAAACCTAATTGTTCGCTAGCTATTTTTACGATTTCTGGATCTGGAGTAGAAGGTGTTTTACCAAAATAACCTAATACCATTTTTCCATAACCATCAGCAATTTTTTTCCATTCACCTTGCATTACATTGTTAAATGCTTGTTGGAAATAGAACTGAGATACAGGAGTTACTGAAGTACCAAAACCGCCTTTTTTAACTACTTCTGTCATGGCTTTAATAACTTCAGGGAATCTGTTCATAACATTAATATCTCTCATCATCTGAGTATTAGCTGTTAAAGCACCACCAGGCATTGGAGCGAATGGAATCATAGGCTCTACTGTTCTACTTTCAGGTGGTAAGAAGTAATCTTTCATACATTCTTTGAATACTTCTTCAGCTTCTCTGATTTTATCTATATCTACATTAAGAGTATATTCAGTGCCTCTTAAAGCATGCCACATAACTATTAAGTCTGTTTGACAAGTACCGCCTGATACAGGAGCAGCTGAAAGGTCTATACAATCAGCACCAGCATCTAAAGCAGCTCTGTACTGAACAGCACCTATACCTGCAGTCTCATGGCTATGCATTTGTATATGTACATCTTTACCTAATATTCTTCTAGCTTCTTTAATAGTATCATAAACTACTTGAGGAGTTGTAGTACCTGAAGCATCTTTGAAACATACAGAATCAAAATCTACTTTATCTTTGATTTGAGTTAATACTTTGCCATAGAAAGCAGCATCATGTGCACCTTCACATCCTGGAGGAAGTGCCATCATACTAACACATACTTGGTGTTTTAATCCTGCTTCTTTAATACATTTACCGCTGAAAATAAGGTTATTAACATCATTTAAAGCGTCGAAGTTTCTAATAGTTGTAATACCATGTTTTTTGAATAAATCAGCATGAAGCTTAATCATTTCTCTAGGCTGAGATTCCAAACCTACAACGTTAACTCCTCTTGCTAAAGTTTGTAAGTTTACATCAGGACCTACAGTTTTTCTGAAAGTATCCATTACATCAAAAGCGTTTTCATTGTTATAGAAAAATGCACTTTGGAAAGTTGCACCACCGCCTGATTCAAAATATGTAACGCCTGCTTTAACAAAAGCCTCTACTGCAGGCATAAAATCCTTAGATAATACTCTAGCACCATAAACGGACTGAAAACCATCTCTGAATGCTGTTAGCATAAATTTTACTTCTTTTTTAGCCATTCTTATATCTCCTTAAAAAACTCACTATTACTTAGATTTATTGCTATGAATATGTGCCAAAGCTATAGCTATAGCAACCATTTTATCATTATTTACTGTTTGAACTGGTGCTGGAGAAGATGAAGAGGCCTCTTGAGGAGGAGGCATTAACTTATCTACCTGAGCTACAACAGTACTAACTATTTTCATAACATATACTAATATGATTAAAAACAATACAACAACGCCCATACCTATGACCATTATTTGTAGAGCTTCCATGATACTACTGTTCATCAAAAATACTCCTATTACTGTAAATTTTTTAATAATTCATTATACACTATCTTTTACTTATATACAAGTAAATTTATTACAAAATATAGCTTTAATATCACAATATATTTGACTTTATAAAAATACTTAATATAATAATACAAGCTAGTTAATATAATAGGATAAAAAATATGAACATTGACTCTTTTTCATCAGATATGCCGATAGCTGTTTTTGATTCCGGATTTGGAGGCTTAACTGTTTTAAAACAATTACTAAAAATATTACCAGATGAAAATTATATATATCTTGGAGATAATGCTAATATACCTTATGGTGATAAATCAAAAGAAAAAATTATAGAACTAACATTAAAAATGGCAGATTTCCTAATAAAACAAAAATGCAAAATGATTATCATCGCATGCAATACTATATCAGCATGTACTTATAATATTTTAAAACAAAAATATGAAATACCAATAATAGAAGTTATATCAAATGGTGCAATAGATGCTTTAAATAACACAAAAAATAATAACATATCAATAATGGGTACTGAATTCACTGTTCATTCAAATGCATATAAAGATATGATAAACAATCATAATAAAGAGATAAAAGTTACACAAGTAGCATGCAAAGATTTATGCCCTATGATAGAAAATGATTGGCATAGTTATGATAATAGATTAGAAGTTCTTGCAAACTATTTAGAAAGTATAGATAAAAATTCAGATACTCTAATATTAGCCTGCACTCATTATCCTCATATAACAGATGATATAAAATATTTACTTCAAAATAATATAAAAAATTCTGTAAAAAACATAATAGATCCATCATATCATACTGCAATATCAGTAAAAAAATATTTGGAAGAAAATAATTTACTTAATAACAGTAATGAGAAATATGTAAAAATATACACAACGGAAGATATAGAAAAAGCAAATAAAATAATAGATATTTTTATGCCTAAAAATTCAAAATATAGTTTAGAAGAAATAAAATTATAATTCAATAAATTTCTTTTAGGCCATTATCTATATCGAATATCCAATGTTTATTAAATACTCTTCTGTATGAATAACCGAATGGAAATTTACCTATAGATACTGCAAAATATTTATTACCGTTATTTTTTTGTTTACTGCACATAGTTACTAAATTATTAGGCATATCCTCCATTATAAAATCGGATAATACTAACACATCAGCATTTCTGAAACTAGACGTATTCATCATTCTATTTGCCTCATAAAGAGCTTTATATATATCAGAACCGCCATGATAACTAAGCTTCAAAAATTTTATTAAATCTTCAATGCCATTTTCTTTAGTAAATTTGCATGTATATATCTCGGTACTGAAATTAATAAGATAAGCATTTCTATTTTCAGCCAAAGCCTTCATAACCATTTTAAACATAGTAGCTTTTGCAATATATTCATTAATACCTTTCATAGAACCGCTTGTGTCTATGCATATAATCATATCGCCTCTGCCTTCTCTATATCCAGCTCTCACTAAATGCTCCATATCATCATTAAACACATAAGCACTTTTATCAAAGCACATAAGCCTATTTTCTATATATTTTAATTTGAATAATTTTTCACTTTCTTCATTGCATAATAAAGAAAGTTCTTCAGGTATAACATTTTCTAAATCTTTAGCAAAATATATTCCGACTATCTCCTCTTTGGAACTTATTTTTTTATTAGTATTGCTGTAAGTATTTTTAAACTCAACATTCTTCAATGATTTTTCTATATCGATTCTTCTGCCTATACTATCGCAAATAACTTCTATATCTTTATATTCATTAATAAAATCAACCCATCTTTTAAGTAAGGATATATCTTCCTCTTCCAACTCCCCTACTCTAAAATCCCATAATACTCCTGTTTTTATTCTCAATATATTTGACATATACTTTAATTTTTTAAGCAAATTAATCCAAGATTCTATATCAGAAATAAATTTATCCCTTCTCTCTTTTACTATAGAAACAAGCCAATCATTATTTTTTTTATTATAAGTTTTTTCCCATACTGAAATTATATTCTTTTTTAAGATATTTAAATCATCTGAATTTGATAATTTTTCTCTCCAAAATTTAGTATCAATAGATAAAGCATTCAAACTGTTTAAATCATTAAATATATCTTCTTTATTAGTATTTTTTAATTTTTTTAATGCAATATCCAATTCGGTTTTATTATCCTGATACGGATTATTGTCATTTAAAAATACATTTAAATCTTTTTTCCATTTAGTAATTTTTATTTCTAGTTCCTGTGTTAATCTTTCATCATTATAAAGATTATTAAAAGCACTGTTAAAGACTCCCTTAGCCATTACTTCTGTTTTTTTTATTTCATCTTTATAAGAATCATTATTAAATTGTTTCATGCTCTTCTATTTCACTTTTTAATCTTTCTGCATCCAATTTTTCACTTTCAAGATTTTCTATATAAGAATTAAACATATCTGTGAAAAAATTGAAATTTTCATCTGATATAAATATGCTTTTATTTGTATATTTATTTTTATTAAAGTCATTTTTAAAATTAACTATAATATTTTCAATACTAGATATTAAAGACTTTATCAACTTCAAATAAGCATCTTTTTTTTCTTTTTCAAGTTTTTTAGGACTAACCTTTTTCATATAAAAATCAGGCTCTACCTCACAAAGAAACTCATAATTTTTTGAAAGCATACCAGAAACGAAACCATTTGCCAGAGTTGCAGAATTTATTTCAACAGTACATTTTTCAGTACCGTTAAAATTGCATCTGAATTTTCTTGTTTGATTTCTTCCTATATCCAAAGGATAAAAATAACCTTTTTTGCCTAATTGCTTTATTGGTATATAGATGATAGTTTCACCTTTATTGCCGTATTCATCAATATTAATAGATAAAGTTTTAGCTATATGAGGCTTATCATCAATATTTTCTGTATCATAAGTTTTTTCTAAATTATAAAACTCATCATCTATATTTTTCTGAACGCTCTTAAAACTTTCTCTCCATTCATTGATATTCTGATTATTTAAATCATAGCATAAGCTTATAGCATTCTCAACTATTTTCTTTACTACATCAATATGTTCTTCTAAACTCCATAAACAATTATAAATTAAAATAGTTTCATAAATATCAACTTCATTTTTATCATTCAAATATGCTGCAGTTTTAAGTAAATAAGAAATATGCTGCCATCTTCTATCTGACACATATATTGCTATATCTCTATTATCTTCATTAAATTTTTCTATAGAAAGTTTTATATTATGAATGATATCAATAACCGATTTTGAAAGTTTTATATTATTTACTTCTTTTCTTATATCTACCCATTCATCAGTTGAAATTTTTAATTCATCATCTATATTTACATAGGAATCTAATTGAGTATTTTCAAGTATCTTTTCAAAATTATCTCTATTTTTTATATTATTCACTATTAAGCGAACGATAAATCTATCATATAATGCCTCAAGTCCCTGTCCTTCAGGAGGGGTTTCATTGCTTGCTGAAATTAAAGCTTTTAACGGAACTTTTACTTCTTCACTTCCATTTTTAAAAACTCTTTCATTTATTATAGTTAAAAGAGTATTAAGTATTGCAGGCGTACTTTTCCATATTTCATCTAAAAATGCAAAATCAGCATCAGGCAAATATCCGTCAATCTTTCTTATATATTTATCATTCTTTAATTCTTCCAAACTAATAGGCCCAAATATATCTTCAGGTGTAGAAAATCTCTGCATTAAATATCCGAAATACTTTGAATCTTTAAAAGCAGATGACACTCTTTTTGCTATGAAACTTTTTGCTGTTCCTGGAGGGCCATATAAGAATATAGGCTTTCCTGCTATAGCACTAAGAAGAGTTAAAGATACAATCTCTTCTCTTTCATAAAGTCCTTCGGAAAGAAGTTTAATAATTTTCTCGATTCTAGATTTTTTATTTTTCATAAATATATATTTCTCTTAAAATTACTTTATCCTTACTTTTAGTAGTAAACTTGCAAAAATATTATATCATTTTTAATATAAATTGGAATTACTTATTTTATATGTTATAATAAAAAATATTTACAAAAAGGTTTTAGAAATGTTAAACAATAATATAAAACTACTCATATTCGATATGGATGGTACTATAATAGACAGTGCATATTTAAATTATTATTCCTATTACAATGCACTTAAAGAATTCAATATAGAATTAGATAAAGATTATTATTATAATAAATGCTTCGGACTTCATTATAAAGTATTTACAAAGAATATTTTAGAATTGAATAATAAACTTACAAACGACGAAGTTAAAGATAATGAATTAATAGAATCCGTACATAATTTAAAAGAAAAAATATATTTAGAAAATCTCAATCTAATACAAGTTCACCCATTCATATTAGAAACTTTAATTGATAACTATAATAAAAAAGAAAATAAAAAATATACCGCATTAGCAACAACAGCATCTCCAAAAGGAGTATATGGAATATTAAAAGAATTCCAGCTTGAAAAATTATTTGATTTAGTTATAACTGGCAATGATGTAGAAAAAAAGAAACCTCACCCTGAAGTATTTTATAAATGCTTTAATCATTTCAATGTAGAAGGAAAAGAAAGCATTATATTTGAAGACAGCGAAGTTGGTCTTGAAGCTGCCAATCAAACTAATGCTTGGGTTATAAAAATAGAAAAATGGGCTAAATAAAATACAAAAAATTGCTGATAAAATTATATCAGCAATTTTTTATAAATAATTATTTTTTATTTTTTAAAAATTTACTAAAAAACATAGTGATGAATCCATTAAACCAACTAAATATACCAATCTTTATTGATATAATTAGATACTTAAAAAAGTTCATTTTTTTATCAGATGAAAACTCTATATTCATATTATCATCGTCTAATTTTTTTTCAAAGTATCCATGATGAAAATTAAATTTATGATACCCCGTACCATCAAAACCAATATTATTTGTGAAAGATTTTTTTGAAGGCCAAACACATAATTTTTTTCTTTTATACATTACAAATGAATAATAAATATCCCATAAATTATTTTGAATATAAAAATTATCCTTAACAGACTTTTTTATAGCGAGCAAATGAAACCAAGAAAAAACACCTCCTAATATTTTATGTTTAATACTTTTATTGTACCAAGAAGTATCGCAAGTATCCCAATTTATATCATTCCATTTATTTTTCCAAGTACCCCACCCCCAACTATGGAATGCATAACTAAATATAACATCATA
>CASEHG010000033.1 GCA_949287565.1 uncultured Brachyspira sp. | reverse complement strand
TTATGAAAATATTATAAAGTCTTAATAAAAATTTTTACTAATAAGGAGAATTTCAAATGAACAAATTTTGTAATGCTATACTTTTATCAGCTTTTTTATTTGCTGTATCATGTTCAAATAATGCAGGCAAAACAACAACTGACAATACAGCAGAGCCAACAAAAAAAGAAGCATCAGCTATTAATGTTGAAGGATTGGCTGCACCTGAAAGCATTAAATTCAAAAACGGAAAATTATATATAGCTAATTTAGGAGATCCTAATGCTCCAGCAGACGGATTTATAATTGTAGCTAATGAAGACGGTTCTAATCCTCAAAAACTTTTTGAAGGACAATTAGACAGCCCTAAAGGTTTTTCTTTCTTAACTGATGACATTATCATTATTCCTGATCAAGTTAATGACAGCTCTATGACAGGAAATTTAGTATTGGCTAATGTTAAAGAAAATAAAATAATAACAAAACTTCCTATAGAAGGTTCTAAATTCTTAAATGATACTGTAGTAATAGATCCTGCAACTGTAGCATTAACTGATACAGGAGCTTCAACAGTTCATTTTATTAAAGTAGATAATAATTCAGCTTTATCTATAACTTCATCAGTAACAGGAGTAGTTGGAGCTAATGGTATATTATTAGATAATGGAGTTTTATATATAGCTGGAAGTACATTCGGAGGCGATGCTAACGGAGGAGATATTTATACTTTAAAAACAGACGGCACAGGTTTAACTAAATGGACAGCTTCAAGATTAGGTGCCGGTGCATTAGACGGTATTGCTATAGCTAATGGTAAATTATATGTTTCTGATTGGGGCGAAAATGGTGCTAATAATAATGCATGCATATATGTATTTGATTTAAATACTAAAGAACAACTAGAAAAAATTGAAGGTTCTTTAAGCGGTGTTGCTGATATAGATTTAGTTAATAATGTTATTTATATACCTGAACTTTCAACTAGTTTAATAAAAAAAGTACAATTATAAAATCAATCACTTCTTCTGTACATCTCCTATATAAAATTTATTAAATATAGGAGATGCTTTTTTATAAATTTAAAATTCATAAACTATTATATATCACAATATTTTTTATTACTTATATTATACTATAAACATACACCGTATATCATCATTAATGTTTTACTAAGATTTATATTTTTTTGTTATCTTTTAAATATGAATTAAATAATAAGGAGATATTATTATGAAAAAAATTATAATTTTCTTATTTTTATTCATTATGTTATTTTCATTAATATCTTATGCACAAAATAAAACATATAAACTTAACAATATAGATACAGAATATAACTACTCAAAAGATAACAGAAAACTATTAGGATTCTTCTTCCCATTTATAAATTATACAAATTCAAATAAAATAATTATACAGGATAGATATAAAGGAATATCATATACTAATTTAAATAAATCTTTAACAGATGATCCTGAAATGGTTCAATTATGGAAAGAATGGGGGATTATGAAATAGCAAATATAATTTATATTATCAAATTTATTTTATTATTTTTAAAATATTTAAGATTATTTAAATATTTAGTTTTTTATTCCTATTTCTATTCTAATTAACATCAATTTTTTGCAGTTACCAGGGTTAAAATGTAGATATTGAAATCATCTTTTTTAAAATAAACTAAATTGATACAATTATTAGTTTATAATTATGAAAAATAACAAAAATTTATATAAAAATTTATTATTTTTTTGACAAATGTTTTATATTTTTGTTTATTATAAATAAGGGAATTTTTACCAAAATATTTTGGTATTGATTTTTTTATTTAATGTTTATAAAATATAATTAAAACTTTTATCATATAGGAGGAATCACAATGAAAAAGTTTATAATTTTCTTATTTTTATTTGTTTTATTATTCTCATTATTCTGTTATGCTCAAAATAGTGTAACACCTAATAAGTATTCGTCTTCTGATTTTATTATCTCTTTGAATGATAAGTTCGCAAAAAGTACTGGTAATGAAAATGAATATTTATTTTCTTTTTTAGAAAATAACAGTCAATTGTTTAAATCTGAAAAAGAGGCAGATATATTATTTAATAATATGGATAAAAACCCTCAATTGTTCACAGTTCTTGACAATAACCCTGAACTATTTAATATTATTAATCAAAATCCTGAATTATTTATTAATATATTATTAGATGAGCAAAAATTAGAACTATTCATCAATGCACCTTCTCAAAGTGAATTCTTATTCAATTCAGGCTATAGTAAAGAATCTTTATTTAATTCTACTTCTAATAGTAAATTCATAAATACTGATGTTTCTCAGAAAGAAGAAAACTACACTGTTGGATTATGGAAAGAATGGGGCATAATGAAATAAAAATATTAATTAATGAATAATAAAATAAAACATAGAAAGGGTTATTGTAGTTTATACTGCAGTAACCCTTTTTTTATAGCCTTAATATCAAAACTTTTAATCATAATCATTATTATAAAAAATCATTAAGTATATTTATACTTTTCCGAGAAATTAACATAATATTTTATAATACACTAGGAGATTCACAAATGAGTGCTGATATCAAAATGTTTACTGTTAATTACTTACCAAGCAATTATAATTATGAAATGTTAGGATTAGTTAAAGGAAATGTATCTTTAGCTAAGCATGTAGGAAAAGATTTACTTGCAGGTCTTAAAAATATTGTAGGCGGTGAAGTTGAAAGTTACACTGAAATGCTTAATGAAGCTAGAGAAATAGCTACAAAAAGAATGTTGGAAGAAGCTCAGAAATTAAATGCTAATGCTGTAATAGGAATTAATTTTTCTTCATCTTCTGTACTTCCTGGAACTGTAGAAGTTGTTGCTTATGGTACTGCTATTGTATTGAAATAATTTATGAGGAGTAAAAATGGATAACGATATAAAATTATTTACATCTGATTATTTACCAATCAACTATAATTATGAATTATTAGGTTTGGTTAAAGGAAATATAGCTCAGGCTAAACATATAGGAAAAGATTTGCTTGCAGGTCTTAAAAATATTGTAGGCGGTGAAGTTGAAGGCTACACTGAAATGATTAATGAAGCTAGAGAAACAGCAACTAAAAGAATGATAGAAGAAGCTAAAAAACTAGGTGCTAATGCTATAATAGGAATACATTATTCTTCATCATCCGTAATGGAAGGAACTACAGAAGTTATTGCTTATGGTACTGCTGTAATAATAAAATAACAATAAGGAAAATTTATTAATGAGAAGAGAAGTTTATGAATTACAAAATTCTGATATGCCTAATGAATCTTGGCGTATATTCAGAATAATGGGAGAATTTGTAGAAGGATTTGAAACTATGTCCTACTACAAAAATGCCGTTTCTATATTTGGAAGTGCAAGAACCTCAGAAGATCATCCTCATTATAAATTAGCTTATGAAACTGCTAAATTATTAGGTGAAAATAAATACGATATAATTACAGGCGGCGGTCCTGGTATAATGGAAGCCGGCAACAGAGGTGCTTTTGATGCTAATGCTGGTTCTATAGGTTTATGTATAGAACTGCCTTTTGAACAGAAAACTAATCCTTATGTTAAAGAAGAATTGAAATTTAGATACTTCTTTGCTAGAAAAGTGATGTTCTTAAAATATGCAAAAGCTGTAATAATATTTCCTGGCGGATTCGGTACTATGGATGAGATGTTTGAAACTCTAACTTTAATACAGACAAAGGTTCTTGACAGAATACCTCTTATAGTTATGAATTCTAGTTATTACACTGACTTAATAGAATGGATAAAAAAAGATATGATTAAAGAAAATTATATAGATCCTGAAGATTTAAATTTGATAAAATATGCTGAAACTCCTCAGGCTGCTTTAGATATAATTAATTCTTTTCATCAAAATAAACAAAAATGAAATATATAAGATATATAATAGTAATTTTATTAATCAACATAAATATAGTATTTGCCCAATTGCCGGAGCTTTTTGACTTAAATGGTTATAAAGATTTGAAATTTGGAATGAGCATTGAAGAAGCTGATAATAAAATTACTAATTATAATCTAAATGTATATGCTGATTTTTTTGAATCATTTGAATTAAAAAATAATACTGTTCTTAATATATATAAAAATGATACTCAAAAATTAGCATATTATTTATATTTCTACAATAATGAGCTTTACAGAATAGAGATATGCAATCATATAGGGGATATTTATAATAATCCTTCATTCTATAATCCTGTAACTATGGCCGACATTAACAATATAAAAGAAGAGCTTACTTTTCAATATGGTCAGATAACAAAAACAGATGTAAAGCATTATTCATTTTATAAAAAGCCTTTTGAAGAGTATATAATTTGGTGGTCATCTGAGCTTGCAAGTGTATCATTATATATAAAGCCTGATTTGGATACTTTAGAAAATGTTATGAAGCATTATTCATACAGAATTTCTTTTTATGATGAGATCAAAATAAAAGAAATATATTCATCAAAATAACAGATTTTCTCTAACTCCCCACCCTTTTTCTTTATTGCTTTATATAAAATTTTAACTTCATCTTCATTATAGCATATCAACAAAATATAGCAGCCCACCCTAATTTTTTATAAAAATAAAAATTCTCTCAACGCACGCTAAGCAAAATAAAAAAATAAAGATAAATTAATAATACAAATTTAATTATATTCGCAGTGAAGCTAACTGTGCGTTAAATAGATTTTTAAAGCTAATTTCAAACTTGGGCGGGTGCTGAAATTTCTAATAAAGCAGTAAATATAATTCAGATTATAAATTTCAAATTAGGCTAAAAAATATAAAGGGCGGGGTATGTGAATAAAATTTTATGATTATAAGTTTTAATAATTTATAATATATAGTATAATCTAGATAAAAATTGTCATAATCATTTGGAGTGTATACCGATGAAAAAAAGAGAAAAACTAGGAAGCAGATTCGGATTTATACTAGTATCTGCAGGCTGTGCAGTTGGTATGGGTAATGTTTGGAGATTCCCATATATAACAGGACAATACGGCGGCGGTGCTTTTGTAATATTATATATCATATCAATAATTATATTGGGTGTAGCTCCTATGGTAATGGAATTCGCTGTTGGAAGAGCAGGCGGACATGATATAGCAACATCTTTTGAAAAACTTGAAAAGAAAGGACATAATTGGCATAAAATAGGATATGTTCAAATACTTGGTAATGTTCTTCTTATGCTGTTTTATACAACTATATGCGGATGGTGTTTATCATACTTTTACTTTATGCTTTCAGGACGATTTGAAGGACTTAATGCAAATGAAGTTGGTAATTTCTTTAACGGAGTTTTGGGAAGTGCTTCTACATTAACATTATGGATGGGAATAAGTTTATTAATAGGTATAATAATATGTTCTTTTGGACTTGAGAAAGGTGTAGAAAGAGCAAGTAAATTCATGATGATATCATTGTTTGCACTTTTAATGCTTCTTATAATCAGAGCATTAACTTTAAAAGGTGCTATAGAAGGATTGAAATTCTATTTGGTTCCGGATTTAAATAAATTATTCGGAAACGGACTTACAGGATTCATAGGAATATTCTATGCGGCTATTGGACAGGCATTTTTCTCTTTGAGTGTAGGTCAAGGCGGAATGGCAATATTCGGAAGCTATATAGATAAAAAACAATCTCTTACAGGAGAAGCATTAATAATTATAGCATTGGATACTATGGTAGCTTTATTTGCAGGACTAGTAGTATTCCCTGCATGTTTTGCTTTTGGTGTAAACCCAGGAGAGGGTGCCGGACTTGCCTTTGTTACTTTACCTAATATATTTAATTCTATGCCTCTTGGAAGATTATGGGGAGCATTATTCTTCTTATTCTTAGCAATGGCAGCCCTTACTACCATAATAGGTGTATTAGAAAATATATATTCTTTTATTATGGATAAATTCAAAATTACAAGACAAAAAACTTCTATTATATTATTTGTAATGTTATTCATACTTAGCCTTCCGACAACTTTAGGATTTAATATACTATCTAATATAAATCCGCTTGGAGAAGGTACTGTTATAATGGATTTACTAGATTTTATAGTATCAAATAATATACTTCCTTTAGGTGCTTTGGTAACTCTATTCTTCTGTACAAGAGATTTCGGATGGGGATTCGATAACTTTCTAAAAGAAGCTAATACAGGAGAAGGCATCAAGTTCCCTCGTCAATTAAGATTCTATATTAGTTATATACTTCCTTTTATAGTATTAGCAATATTTTTATATGAATATATAAACAGATTTTTCTTGAAATGATTTTTTAGATTTTTATGCATATAGTTTATTAATTGATAATGAAGAAAATATTAATAACTATATGCATTTTTAATATATACTGAAACAAATATATTTTATCAAAAATAAAATTATATTTTTGTTTTTTATAATAAAATTAGTTTTAAAACAAGTCTATTATTGAAAATTATTAAAAATATATTTGCTATTTAAATATTAAAAACTATTTAGAAAAGTTTGTGAGTATTGTAGTGGCAAGCAGTAAATATATAGCAGTACCGCTGATATCGCATATAGAAGTAACAAGAGGCACACTACTTGTCGTAGGGTCTTTTTTAAACTTAACAAATAAAAACGGCAGACATAAACCTATCAAACTGCCTATAACAACAACCAATATCATAGAAAGCGATACAACCAATGCTATGATTAAGCCTCCCCTAAAAATAGCTATCAAAGATACGGCAACGCTCATAGTAAGCCCTAAAGTAGTAGAAACTAATATCTCTTTTCCAAGCATAAAAAGCCAGTCACTTTTTTTAACATCGCCCACAGATAAACTTCTTATTATGAGAGTTGATGACTGAGCACCAGCATTTCCCGCACTGTCTATAAGCAATGGTAAGAAAAATATCAAAGAAACATATCTGCTTATAGTTTCTTCAAACATACCTATTACATATCCTGATACAATATTAACAAATACCAAAACAAAAAGCCAAAATATCCTTCTCTTATAAAGTACAATAGGATTAGCCTGTTTTATATTGCTGTCAAAATCATCATCAATACTAATAGCACCCAATTTGTGAAAGTCCTCTGTATCCTCTTCTTCAGCTATATCGAATATATCATCTATAGTAACAATACCTATCAAAGCATTTTTTGAATCAACTACAGGTATATAAAGCAAGTCATATTTCCTTCCTACCCTAACCGCTTCTTCCTGATCTGAATACACTGACAAATATATTATATCTGTATGCATAAGGTCTTCTATTTTATCATCTTGACTTGCAAATAATAAATCTTTTAACAAAATATAACCAATTAAAGTATCATCTTTCTGAACGACATATATAACTTCAAAAGTTTCCGAATCTTTACCGTATTTTCTAATATATTCTAAAGTTTGCTTAACAGTATAATCAGGAAGCACATCAACATATTCAGGAGTCATTATACGTCCTATACTGTCTTCAGGATATCCTAATAACTGTCTTGTAATATTTAAATCTTTCTCACCCATCAAAGAAAAAATCTTTTTTGTGATGTCGGAAGGAAGTTCTTCAAAAAGCGATGTTCTGTCATCAGGACTCATTTCATGAATAAGTTCTTTTAATTCATTCTCATTCATAGAAATTATGATTTTTTCCTGTTCTTCAGGCTCTAATTCTGAAAATACATAAGCAGACATCTCTCTTGATAAAAGTCTGAATACTATGCTTCTGTTTTTATCAGTATCTAATATTCGTATAATATCCACTATTTCAGCTGCGTGCATACCAGCAAGTAAATATTTAAGTTTATCCCATCTCTGATTTTCTATTATATTAATAATTTCAGTATATTCTTTATTTTCTACCATACTTCTGTCATATTTTTTTTATATTTATGTATATCAATTCTTTTATTATTATTATATAATATA
>CASEHG010000032.1 GCA_949287565.1 uncultured Brachyspira sp. | reverse complement strand
TTCAAGCATTTATATTGATTTATTATGATTTTTTTAATAAAAAAAGGCATGCATGAATAAATATGCACACCTTTTATTTTTGTATTTATTATTTTTATTTTAAGAAACCAAATCTTGCACAGCATCGCGTCCTGCATTCAAAGCCTTTTTTATTTATATATAAAAAAGTTTTCGCTAAAAAACCTCTGCACTCTTACGAGTACAGAGGCTCAAACTTTTTTATTTATTAAATATTTTCTTCTATTAAGATACTAAATCCTTAACAGCATCGCGTCCTGCATTAAGAGCCTTTTCATTGGACGGAAGAAAATCTTTCTTATGCTCTCCGAATACCTTCAAAAATGCCTGCTGTACGCTGTCAAATGATACTATATTATGAAGTGTAAGCAAAGCACCAAGCATAACCATATTAGCAGATTTAGGATTACCTATATCGCCTGCTATTTTATTTGCTTCAACATAAGCAACTTTTATATCATCTCTTGAAGCCTTTTTATCTATCAAAGATGAATTTATTAAAAGTATTCCATTAGGAAGAACATCTTTTTCAAATTTGGTAAGAGAAGGAAGATTCATGATAACTGCTGCACTAGCATCATGAGAAATCATAGGAGAACCCACAAGTTCATCACTTACAACTACCGAACAATTAGCAGTACCTCCTCTCATCTCAGGACCATAAGAAGGACACCAAGTAACATGCTTATTTTCTATCATTCCAGCATAGGCTATCATCTGTCCCATAGACATAACACCCTGTCCGCCGAAGCCTGCAAAAATAATTCTTTCTGTACTCATATATTCCCTCCTTTTTTAAGCATCATTTCTAAAATTACCAAGAGGATAATGAGGTATCATATATTCTCTTATCCATTTATGAGATTCAGTAGGTGCTATTCCCCAGTTAGTAGTACAGCTTGTAAGCATTTCTACTATAGAAAATCCTTTTCCTGCAATCTGATTTTCAAAAGCCTTTTTAGTTGCCATTTTAGCCTTTCTAATATTTGCAGGACTGTCTAAAGCAACTCTCTCAACAAAAGTAGCACCTTCTAAAGTAGCAAGCATTTCACATACTCTTATAGGTTTACCTGCTCTATGGAAATCTCTTCCAGCCTGTGTAGTAGTTGTTCTTTGTCCCTCCAAAGTTGTAGGGGCCATCTGTCCGCCTGTCATTCCGTAAATTGCATTATTCAAAAATATTACTGTAATATTTTCTCCTCTTGCAGCGGCATGTACTATCTCGGCAGTACCTATTGCAGCTAAATCTCCATCACCCTGAAGTGTAAATACAACACTATCATGAATAGCTCTTTTTATACCTGTAGCAACAGCCGGAGCTCTTCCATGTGCTGCCTGCTGCATATCGCAATTAAAATATTTATAAGCAAGTACAGAACATCCTACTGAAGCTATTCCTACAGTTCTGTCAAGTACATTAAGTTCTTCTAAACATTCAGCTATTATTCTCTGAGCAGTTCCATGCATACAGCCAGGACAATAATGTGTTCTGGCATCTGTTAATCCTTTTGATTTTTCAAATACTGTCATAATAAACCTCCTGCTAAATCTCTCACATTATCTATTATCTCATGAGAAGTAGGTACCAAACCGCCAGCCTTTCCATAGAATTTAACAGGAACTTTACATTCTACTGCGAGTTTTACATCATCAACCATCTGTCCCATGCTCAGTTCAACACTTATATACATTTTGCAATTAGGGTTATCAAATGCTTTAACCGGAAAAGGCCATAAAGTTTGAGGTCTAATCATACCTACCTTTTTACCTTCTTCTCTGAATTTATCAACAACACCTCTTACTATTCTTGACATAGTACCATAAGAAACAAATATTAATTCAGCATCATCTGTATGATATTTCTCTGCTCTTGCTTCTTTTTCTTTTATTTCATCGTATTTTTTCTGCAAATGTAGATTATGTTCATATAATAATTCAGGCTCTAAATAAAGAGAGTTAATTATATTATTTTTTTCTCTTTTGCCTCTTTTTCCGCATGCAGCCCAAGTCTTTTCTTTTATCTCATACTTTGGCTTATATACTATATCTACAGGCTCCATCATCTGCCCTATAAAACCGTCAGCAGCAACATAAACAGGAGTTCTGTAATGATCGGCTATATCAAAAGCCTCCATTATCATATCAGCTGCTTCCTGTAAATTGGCAGGTGCTAAAACCGGACAATTATAATCCCCATCTCCGCCGCCTTTAGTCATCATATTATAATCGCTTTGAGAAGGCTGTATACTTCCAAGTCCAGGACCTCCTCTCATAACATTAAGTATAACAGCAGGAACTTCCGCACCGGCAAGATATGATATACCTTCCTGTTTTAAAGCTATACCCGGAGAAGAAGAAGAAGTCATAGCTCTTACTCCAGCTCCTCCCGCACCATAAACCATATTAATAGCAGCAACCTCACTTTCTGCCTGCACAAATGATCCGCATGATTCATACATAGCTTTTGACATAAATTCAGGTATCTCATTCTGCGGAGTAATAGGATACCCAAAAAAACATTTACATCCTGCAGCAATAGCCGCACTAGCCATAGCCTCATTTCCTTTCATTAATGTCCTAGCCATTATTTACCCTCCTCTTTGTCTAACCTTTCTACTGTTATACATATATCCGGACACATCATCGCACAATTAGCACAGCCTATACATTTTTCCATCTCGGTAACAGCTGCTGGATAATACCCCCAAGAATTCATATTTTCTTTATCTAAATACAGTATCTTAGTTGGACAAACAGATATGCAGTTAGAACATCCTTTACATTGTTCTCTATCAATAGTAACTCTGCCTTTAGCCATATATCCTCCTTCATTGATATTAAACTTTATTAATACAATATAATAAAAAAACATTTCGGTACAATACCGGAACAATATTATATTATATTGAAAAATATTGATTTGTCAAAATTTAATATAAAAATAAAAATAAATCAATGAATAATATTAACTATATTATAAATAATATTAACTATTATATATAGTAATTATTATATTTTTGTATATAATTATAAGAATAATGTATTTTATTGGAGTGATATTAATGAATATAGATGATAGAAAGAACATAGAAAGATTATTTGATTTAGGGCATGATGCTTTTATCAGTAAAGATTATGAAAAGTCTATTGAATATTTAGATGAAATTATTAATATTTATAATAAAGATATTATTGCATATTCAGACAGCGAATTTATTATATACAGCGATTCTTATGATAATGAAGATGATGAAGAAGGAAAAAATATAAATAATGAAGATATAAATACCACTCATGATACTCTAGTAGATGTATACTATAATAGAGGACTATCATATTTTAATTTAAAAAAGTATGAGGAAGCTATTAAAGATTTTGATAAAGTTATAGAATTATCTCCAGATAAATCCAATGCCTATTACAATAGAGGGCATTCTAAATCATATTTGGGTAAATACGAAGAAGGAATCAAAGATTTCAAAAAAGTTTTAGAATTTAATGAAGATGATGCTGAAGCTATATACTATATAGGATTAGGATATTTTTATTTGGGAAGATATGAGGAAGCTATAAAGAACTTTGATATATCTTTATTATTAGATGATGAAATTGATGATGCCTACTATTACAGGGGACATTCTAAAAGATACCTAAATATGTATGAAGAGGCATTATCCGACTTTAATAAAGTTATACAATTAAGAGATGATGACAGTGATTCATATTATTCCAAAGGATTAACTGAATTTTTCTTAGGACTATATGAAAATGCTATTAATGATTTTGATAAAGCAATTGAATTAGACAGCAATTATTCTAATGCCTATTATTTCAGAGGACTTACTAAAAACAGCTTAGAATTATACAAAGATGCTATGGACGATTATAAAAAAGCATTAGAATACGCCGATGAAGATAATATTATAAGCATATATAATGATATGGGACTTCTAGAATACAAATTAGGAAATTATAAAGAATCTATTAATTATTATACAAAAATAATAGAAATAAATGATGATATATACTATTCCTATTATAACAGAGCATTAGCTGAAGAGTCTTTAGAATTATATGAAGATGCTTTAGCCGATTATAGTAAAGCTATAGAATTAAATCCTGAAGATACTTACTCATATAACAATAGAGGACTTATAAAGAATGAAATGCAGATGTATGATGAGGCATTAGAAGATTATAATAAAGCTATAGAACTTGAGAAAAATGATGCGTATTTATACAATAACAGAGCATTACTTAAAGGAAGAATGCATTTATACAAAGAAGCTATAGAAGATTTTGATAAGGCTATTTCACTATATAGTGAAGATGCTGAATTCTATTATTATAGAGGTCTTACTAACTCATACCTAAATGAATTAGATGAAGCTTTAAAATATATAAACAAAGCCATAGAACTAGATCCTAAATATATTAATGCCTATAATGAAAGAGGGCTTATACATTATAGAAATACAGATTATAACTCAGCTATTAAAGATTTCAAAAAAGTTATAGAG
>CASEHG010000031.1 GCA_949287565.1 uncultured Brachyspira sp. | reverse complement strand
CTTTAAGTTTTCACAATCATAATAATAATTCAAATGACATAAGTTTAATATAGTTTGACTAATTATTTTTTTATTATAGAATATTTTATCATGGAAAAAATTATTAGAAGAATAGCATTAACTATAATATACACTTTGTTATTATCTATAATAGCAGTTTCAATTATATTTATACCAAAAGGATATAATTTTTATAAATACTGCAAAGAATATATTAATAAGCCTTTTTCAGAAAATGAATTAAATATAAATGAAGAACGTGCTTTAAAAATATATGATAGAAACTCAATACTTATATCAACAATATTTCCAAAGCATGGAGGATTCTTTGAAGAAGTAAAATATGATGATTTATCAACAAATTTAATAAATGCTGTAGTAAGTGCTGAGGATAAAAATTTCTTTAATCATAATGGAATAGATTATAAAGCCATAATAAGAGCATTTTTATCAAATCTTATAAGCGGAAGAGTGGTATCCGGCGGAAGTACTATAACTCAGCAGCTTGCTAAAAATATTATTCCTCGCGAAAGAACATATATAAATAAATTCTATGAAGCACTTGATGCAATAAGATTGGAAAGAAATCTCACTAAAGAGCAAATACTCACAGAATATTTAAATAGAGTATTTTTTGGAAATAACTGTTATGGTGTAGGTGCAGCAAGTGATTTGTACTTTCATAAAAAAGCAAAAGATTTAAATAATAATGAATCTGCAATGCTTGCTTCTATAATAAAATCAGGTACAAAATTTAATCCATATAAATATGAAGAAAGATTGAAATCAAGAAGAATATATGTACTTGGAGAGATGAAGAATAATAATTTCATAACAGAGGAAAATTATAATCAATATACAAATGAAAAATTAAAAATTTTTGATGATAAAGAAAAATATACTTTCAAAGCTCCTCACTTCACAATGTATGCAAAAGAATCATTAGAGCAATTAAAATATACCGGAGTAATTGAATTAAGAACAACATTAGATTATAAAATGCAAAAGGAAGCTGTATTGGTTATAAGCAATTCTAGTCAATCACTTCATACTTTCAATGTAAGAAATATATCATGTGTAATACTTAATGCCAAAACAGGAGAAGTACTTTCAATGATAGGTTCTATGGATTACTTTGATGCGGAAACTCATGGTGCTGTTAATGGAGCTACTGCATTAAGACAGGCAGGAAGTACTTTAAAACCTTTTATGTATGCATATTTATTTGATAAAGGAGAATCCCCTGCTTCGGTTATAGCCGATATAAAAACTCATATCAATTCACCGGGCGGAGATTATATACCTGAAAATTTTGATCACAAATATAGAGGTCCTGTTACAATAAGAGATGCATTAGCTAATTCATTAAATATACCTGCAGTTAAATGGCTTGCAAGATACAGTATAAAAGATTTTCAAAATATACTTTTAAAATCCGGATTAAGTTCCATAGATAAAAATCCTGATTATTATGGTTATTCTTTGGTTTTAGGAAGTGCCGAGGTGCGTTTAATAGATTTAGCTTCAGCATATACTATATTTCCAAATTCAGGAACATTTATAAATAATTATTCTATAACATCATTAAAAAAAGCTAATGGAGAAGTTATTACTCTACCTAAAAAAACTACAAGAAAAGTAATATCTGAAGAAAGTGCATATTTAATAACAAGCATATTATCAGACAGAAATGCCAGAATGGGTTCATTTAGAAGTTATAAAGGAATAGTTTATCCATTTTCTATAGCTATAAAAACAGGTACTTCAAAAGGTTCAAGAGATGCTTGGGCTATAGGATATACAAAAGACTATATAGTTGGAATTTGGCTTGGTGATTTTGCTGGAAGCGAGATGATTAATATAACCGGCGGTAATGGTGCCGTTCCTATACTTTATGATTTATTTAGCATGCTTAATAAAAGTCAGAAAGAAACTAAATGGAATAAACCGGATACTATAGTAAAAAGAGAAATTTGTCTTATAAGCGGAAAACTTAGAGGGGAATTCTGTAAAGAAACTAGAATGGAAGAGTTTTCTCATATCAATGTACCAAAAGAAGAATGCGATGTACATAATCTATATATAAAAACAAATTATGACGGTTCTATTAGTGAAAAAGTATTTGTAAATCTTCCAAGCGAATATAATGGCTGGATTAGAGAACAGCAAATAGAACGCCCTACCTCAGAATGGACAAAAGTTAATAATATTTATGCATACAATAGAATGAAAAATACTATCAATAATCAAAATAGCGGCTTAGAAACTTATACTGATAATACTACAGAAAATATTGATAATAATGTAGAAAATGCCTTAGCATATGATTCCAGTGAAAGACCTCAAATGAATTTAAATGCTGCTCCTTATGCCTCATCTGAAAGAACTGTAAATATAAAAGAACGTCTATCAATAAAAGAGCCTACAGACAACTCCGTATATAAAATAGATTCCACACTTCCTATAGAATATCAAAATATATTCATATCTTCATATATACCTAAAAATGTTGTAAGTGCTAATCTATATTGCAATAAAGAAATAATAGCAAATATTGATGATTTAAAAAAACAATACATAAGATGGAATTTAAAACATGGCGATTACACTTTTTATATAGAAGCAAAGACGGAAGAAGGGGAAACTATAAAAAGCTCACCTGTTAAAATATATGTACAGTAAAAAAAAAAACAGTATTGAATAATTTTTATATTACCGATAATATTAATAATACAATATGTAATTTATATGGAGTTTTATTTATGTTGAATAAAAAAATTATTTCTATATTGTTAATGCTTTCTATAGCTTTTAGTTTGCAGTCAGCTTATAAAACAAATCAATATATGAAAGTTGTGGATGTAAAAGGAAAAGTAAAAATATCTTCTCAAAAGGCTATAGTAAAACCAGCACAAAATGGCGATTTATTATTCAGCAAAGATAATATTTCTACAGAAGCAAATTCCTCTCTTACTTCATATTTAGAGAGCAATAATATATTTAAAGTAAAAGGAAACTCTTCATTAAATATTGAAGAATCATACGATAGAACAGGTAATACAAAATTGCATTTAAATAAAGGTGATTTCTTAATTGCAGCTTCATCTAATGCTAAACCAGATTCTATTATAGTATCTACTTCAAATGCTAATATTAAAGTATCAGGAGTAGCTGCTGTAACATATAATGACGGAAATACAAAAGCACAATTCTTATATGGAGATGGTGAAGTAAATGGCACTAAAGTTGATCAGTTTATGGAAGCTAATATAGATAATTCCAATAAAATATCTATAAAAAATATAGAATTAAATCAAGATTTAACTAATACTATAAATGAAATAGCTTCAATGCCTTATGTTGAAACTGTTGTTCCTGAAAAAATAGATATTAATAATATAAAAGATCAAGTAAATACTGAAACTAATACCGTAGCAGAAATTACATCTATAGATTATGTAGGCAACACTAATGAAAATAGAACTACATTTATTATAACTAATGAAATAAGAAAATAATTCGGAATAAAATTACAATAATATAAAAATATATAATGTTATATAGAAAATTCCGATATACAATAATGAAATATTTAAAGAGTGAGAAAATTGAGCAGTAAAACAACAGAATTTTATAACATATTTAAATATTGTATTCCTTCGGATAAAGATATAGCCAAAAAAGAAGAAGAAATATTAGAAAATATAATAAATATGTCTACTAAAGAATCTACAGCCTATATGAGGCAGTACATAGTAAAATTAACTTATTATCGTAAAAACTTTTTGGATGTAGAAATGGCAGAGCTTATATCTAAAATGCTTTTGGAAATAAGCTTCGTGTTAAGAATACAATATCTTGATTATTTAAAAAATAAAGAAAATAATACATTAAACAACGATGATTATGATATAAATAACTTATCTAAAATACTGCAGCTTCTAATATCAGAAATAGCTATGATAATATCTGTAAAAGAATATGAAACAAATAATATGTTTAATAATTTTGATGCTCTAAAATCTGATACTACAATAGGACATAGTATTAGAATATTTATAATGATAATTGAAGGAGTAAATTTCTTTAATAAGAAACTTAATCAAGGTGCTGCCAATAAAATGAGAATTGATTTTAAAAAAACATATTATAAATACTCAGAAAAAATATATCAAAGATATAATCTAATCAATAAGATAAATACATTAGATTCAAATGTAAAATTAGGCGTAAGAAAGATAGAAAATAACACTATCTCAGAAATTGCTATAGGTGTATTAATGCATGATATTGCTTTGGATAAAGAAAAAGATTATATACCTATACCAAGCGAAGAAAAAGATAATCATTCTATAAAAGACTATGGTTTTGCTAAATATTTTATGAGAGGTAATGAAAGTGTTGCTTTGACTGTGTCTTTACATCATGAATATTATAGTCATGGCTACGGACTTTTTACAGAACTATATAAAGCAGTATTAAGAAGAAACCCTAATCATAAAATAGAATATATAGTATCTTATGATTATAAAGATATATTAACATTGCAAAGCCTTACATATCTTCCTGCAAAAATGCTTGAAGTAATTGATATTTATGATACTCTCACAAAAAATATGAAAAAAACTCCGAAAGAAGCTATTTTATTTATGACAGAAAATTTCTTGGAAAAAGATATAATGCTTGATCCTATAATGACTGATGTATTCATAGAATATCTAAAAGAAGTAAAAAAAATCAAACTATAATAAATTAAAAATAACTTTTAATAGTTTCCTTTATACCTTCTTTATCTAATTTATAAATTTTTAAAAGCTCATTTCTAGTGGCAACTTCAAAAAATTTATCCGGTAAAGCATGAACTTTTACATTTTTATATATTTCATTATCAGACATTAATTCTAATATTGCACTTCCAATACCGCCTTTTTTGATGCTTTCTTCTATTATCAAAATTTTATCCGCTTTTCTAATCATATTTAAAATAGTTCCTTCATCGAGAGGCTTTAAAGTAGAAAGATTTATTATTGAACAGTCACAATTAATTTCATCAACAGCATCAACTATATCAATAAGCGTAGGACCATAACTTATTATAAGATTTTTTTCTTTATCAGATTCTCTTACAATATGAGCTTTTCCTATCTCAAAATTATCAGCTACAATATTCGACTTTAATTCTCTCACAGCCGATTTATTATATCTCATAACTGTAGGCCCTTTATATTCTACAGATTTTTTTACCATATCCCTAAAATCTTTTTCTCCAACCGGAGCCATAATTTTAATATTAGGTATGATTCTTAAAAAAGATACATCAAATACACCTTGATGAGTATCTCCATCTTCTGGAACAAGCCCCGCCCTATCTATCATAAGCTTAACATTAGCATTCATTATACCAATATCATGTATAACCTGATCATATCCTCTTTGAAGGAATGTAGAATACAAACATACAAAAGGTATTATACCATTTTCAGAAAGTCCAACAGCAAAAGTAATGGCATGCTGTTCTGCTATACCAACATCAAAGAATCTATCTTTAAAAAGTTTGGCATATTCAGTTAAACCTGTACCTGATTCCATAGCAGCAGTTATTGCAACAACATTTTTATTTTCTTCGGCTGCTTTTATTATGCATTCTCCGGCTAAATTAGAAAAAGTTTTTGAAGAAGATTTACTTTTTAATTCTCCTGTTTCTATATCAAAAGGAGCTATGCCATGAAATTTAGAAGGATTTTCTTCCGCTATTTTATACCCTTTGCCTTTAACAGTATTAACCTGAACTAATCTAGGACCTCTTATTGATTTTGCTTTCTGAAAAGTGCTGATTAAATCTTCAAAATTATGGCCATCAACAGGACCAAAATATTTAAATCCCATTTCTCTGAAAGCAATTCCAGGAGCTACAAAAGTTCTAATAGCACCCTTTCCCCTATCTATAAATTCATTAGCAATATCTCCGAAAGGTAAAGTTGATACAAGTCCCCTCACCTTCTCTGATGCTTCCTGAACTAAACTGTCATTTAATGTAGTATTTAAAAATTTGGATATAGCACCTATATTTTTACCTATAGACATTTCATTATTATTCAAAACAATTATTATATCCATATTTGTATTTGCAATATTATTCATAGCTTCCAAAGCCATTCCGCCTGTCATAGCACCGTCACCAATAATAGCTATAACATCACCTCTAAGTCCCAAAAGCTCTTTTGAACATGCTAATCCATAAGCAAATGATAATGAAGTAGATGAATGTCCTGTTTCTTCAATATCATGTTCCGATTCCATTCTTTTTGGAAAGCCTGATATACCGCCGTAAGTTCTTAAAGTGTTAAATTTATCTTTTCTTCCTGTGAGAATTTTATGAGTGTATGACTGATGCCCAACATCAAATATAAAAGCATCTTTAGGAGAATCGAATAAATAATGCAGTACCAAAGTTAAATCTACCACTCCTAAATTACTTCCTAAATGTCCGCCTGTATTAGATACATTATTTATTAAAAACTCTCTTATCTCTGAAGCTAATACTTTTAATTCTTCTATATCTAAATTTTTTATATCTGAAGGAGTATTGATAGATTCTAAGTACATACACAACCCTATAATTAAACTTATAAATTCAATTATAACCATAAAACATTTTATTTCAATATACTAAAAATATATAAATGATAAATTTATACTTGCTTTTTTTAATATACATGATACAATCCTTGCAATTTATAAAGAATGGGATAAAAAATGAAAAACATATTTCTTAAATACAAGACATTTTTTTATTTACAGACCTATTCTATTTATTTAAATTTACTAAGTTGGAATTTTTTAAAAAGGAATAAAGTTGTTATCTTTAACAATTTTATTCCTTTTTTTTATGCCAATTTTCAATAAAACAATTAACTATTTTTTAAGGGAGAAATGATGAGGAACTTTATATCTATCAAAGAGTTATCAAAAGAGGAAGTTATTGAAGTATTAGATGTAGCTAAGGAGTTGGATAACACTGATAGTAGAGAAAGAAGAAAATTAATGGACGGAATGATAATGACAAGTATATTCTTTGAACCTTCTACAAGGACAAGATTATCATTCACATCAGCTGCTTACAGATTGGGATGCAAAGAATTAGGATTTGATAACCCGGAACAAAGTTCTGTAAAAAAAGGGGAATCTTTAAGAGATACTATAATCATGGTTTCTGCCTATTCTGATATTATAGTTATGAGACATAGTATTGACGGAGCTGCTAAATTTGCTGAAGAAGTTACAAACTGTCCTATAATAAATGCCGGAGACGGTGCTAACGAACACCCTAGTCAAACTTTATTGGATTTATACACATTAAGAGAAGAATTAGGAACTATAGAAAATAAAAAACTTGCTTTTGTAGGGGATACAAGATACGGTAGAACTGTTCACTCTTTAGTTGATGGTTTAATGATGTTTAATGGCGAGTTCTATTTTATATCTCCTGATGTTATACAAATACCTGATTATATATTAAAAGAATTAGATAATGCAAATATAAAATACAAAAAACTTAGCAACTATGAAGAGGTGTTAAAAGAGATAGATTGTCTATATATGACTAGAGTACAAAAAGAAAGATTTGATGATATCAATGAATATGAAGAAGTTAAACATGCATTCAGAATATCAAAAGATAATATCGTTGGAAAATGTAAAGATGATATGATAATACTTCACCCTCTTCCAAGAGTCGATGAAATTAATATAGATTTAGATGATACAAAATACGCTAAATATTTCATACAGGCTAGAAACGGCGTTCCTACAAGAATGGCTATGATGGCTTTGGCTACAGATGCTATAAAATCTAAAGTAAAAAGAAAAGAAATGAATTATGAAGTTGTAGAAAATAAAGAAATTGTTTGTCCTAATAATAAATGCGTTACACATTTTGAAGAAACAAAAAATAGAGTTGT
>CASEHG010000030.1 GCA_949287565.1 uncultured Brachyspira sp. | reverse complement strand
TTAAGAAAATATAATAATTTTTGGAATCATAAACGAATACATTCAGCTTTAAATTATGATACACCTATGTTATACTTCAAAAAGATAAGGAATACTTAAATGCAATATGTATGGCACCCATGCAAAAAATATTAAGTATCTTTTTATTATAGAATAATGTATAATTTTTATATATTCTTTTACAGATACGGAGATAAAATGAAAAAAGTTGGTTTTATAACAATTATTAATATTGTAATGATTATTTTAGCATCATGCAGTTCTTCACAATATAAATTAGAAAAAAAATCAGGCGGTAATAATAATGTTGAAACAGCACAGAAAATTAATAAAGATGGTATAATGGGGCAGTTGGAAGGCGATAATACAGATTACTATTATTTTACTTTTGACGGTAAGGCAAGCATTATAGATTTTTATGTGTCTAATTCTACATATTCTCCTGTTGTAATGACTCTATATGATTATAATAATAATGTTATAAAAGTAATAAATGAACCTGATGAAACACCAAATATTGAAACAAATTCCATTACAAATGATATTGATACAAATGAAACGGTAAGCAGTAATAATAATAATCAAAATAAAAAACAAGAAGAAATGATATATACTACTCAAGTAATGAAAAATATATATTTTGAAACTTCTACTAATAATACAGATGGAAATAAGTATTATATATCAATATCTCCAAAAGATAGTGTAAAAGAAAATATTGATTATATGTTAATACTTAAAAAAAGAGATTATAAAGAAACCGATGAAAAAGAACCTAATGATAAAATTTCAGCATCTCAAATAATAGATGTTAATAGCGATAACAGACTTTATACAATAGAAGGATACTATGGTCAAACATACAATCCCGCTCTTAAAACAGGCGATTTGAAGAATATGGAAGTAGATGCTTATAAGATAACTAATAGTTCTTTTAATACATATTCTATTTCTATAGAGCTTTCAGGAGTACCTGCAATAGATGCAAGTATAAGACTATATGATCAGAAGGGAAATTGGATAACTATGAAGGACATAAATAATGTTGGGGATGGGGAAGTGGTTGATAAACTTATACTTTATCCTTATATGTCATATTATTTTATATTAGCTTCTACAAATGCGGTTAATAATATACCATATAGAGTAAGCATTATAGCTAAGCCTTACGATAAATATACAGAACATGAACCTAATAATAAATATTCAGAGGCTCAGACTATAGAGTTTAATCAAACATATAAAGGTGCTATAGATTATTCTTATGACAGAGATTATTACAATTTCAGTATACCTATTAAATCAAGTGTCAAACTTTCTTATTTCTTGATAGATTCTCAAGCTATTAATATAAGTATTTCTAATGATATATTGGGTAAAATTATTACTATGCCTCAGACAGATGATGAATATGAAATAAGTTTATCTCAGGGTAGATATTATCTTATATTTGAAAGAGATTTAACTAAAGAAGGCTGGAAAAAAGGAATATCAAAAGCTAGAAGCTATGAATTTAATATGAGCATATCAAATGAAATAAGCGGTGATTATAATTACGAATATGACTTATATAATAATACAAATACTTATGAGGCAGATTATTATAATTACAGCAACAATTATTTAAATGATAATACTATGCCTGAAGAACAGTTTGAAGAAAATTTAGAGAGTAATTTCAATAATACTAATAATGTTATTATTATAAGACCTGAAGATTATAATTCTGATTATTATTATTACAGTAATGAAGAAGAAACAAATTCTTATGAAAATAATGATGATTCTTATTATAATGATGATTATAATAATCAAGATAATACTTATGAGGATAGTACGTATTATAATAATCAAGATAACACTTATGAGGATAACACATATAATAATGATTTTTAATACTTATTTGCTATTGATAAAGAATATGTTTTATAATATACTATATTTTAAGTGTAAAATTGTTTTATAAACATGTAAAATATATTTTTATAGAAGATTGATTATGAAGAAATTTTTTAAGAAAAAAGAAAAAACTGAAATATCATCAGAACAGGATAATTCTAATAAGAAAAAAAGAAGATTCAAAAAGAGATATATACCTTTAATACTTCTTTTTTTGATTGTTGTAGGCGTTGCAGGAGCTAGAATATATTTCAATAATGAAAGAATGAAAAATCTTATTGAAAATATAGTATATTCTGCTACAAATAGAAAATTGGAAATAGGCGATTTTAAATACGGATTATTATTTCCAAAAATAGAAATGAGCAATGTTGTGCTTTATAATTCTGATAATTTTAATAATGAAGAGAATATAAAGATAGATAATTTTAGATTAAAGTTTTCTCTTTTTTCTTTATTCTTTTTAAAGCTCCATGTTCAGGATTTAAGTATAGACAATTTATATGTTTATATGTTTACAGATGAGAGCGGGAATTGGAATTTACCGGATTTGCCTCCGTCTAAGCCTAAAGAAGAAGATACCAATAAAGAGCCTTTCGATTTTAGCAAACTAGATTTTCTTAAATTAAAGGCTGATGTAGAGAATATTAGAATAAATAATTTGGCATTCAAGGCAGACAGCAAATCATTTTTAACTAATGTACCTAATAACGGACTTATAGCAAGTTTAAGTAATTATAATCTGCATTTGGATTTGCATACAAAAAGATTCTCATTATCTCAGGTAATGGGTATATCTGCCCCTGAGGCTTTGAAAGATATTTATTTAAAAAGTTTTATAAGCAATAGTTTAGCCTATAATGACAGCAGTATTTTCTTTAATGATAATCCTTTATTTAATTTGGATGTATCCTATCCTAAAAATCCTGATGGTACAGAAAATAAAGATGAAATAGTAATAAGATTTGATTTTGAGATAGATGATCCTAATTTTAGTTATAATGGTAAAAAACGAGATGATATGCAGTTTGCTGCACATTTTCTTGCCAGATATAATATAAGAAATCAAAGTGTATCTATAGAGAATTTATCTTCAGAACTTTTGAATGATGAAATATTAAAAGTTATAGCATCTGCCAATCAAATATTCAGTGGAAATATAGGCGTTAATTTAGATACATTATATGCTAGGCTTAATTTAG
Source organism: uncultured Brachyspira sp. (assembly GCA_949287565.1). Taxonomy (GTDB): domain Bacteria; phylum Spirochaetota; class Brachyspiria; order Brachyspirales; family Brachyspiraceae; genus Brachyspira. The sequence continues at coordinate 4,529 of CASEHG010000030.1, read as the reverse complement.
ATAAGATAAATGGTTTAGCAGCTATGTTTGTTCCTTCATTAGGTATAAATATGAGCGGTATGGTTAATGTGGATGCAGATAAAAGCACAGGTACTATTAATAATTTAACTAATACTATAAATATTGCATTAGATAAAATTAATTTGTCTATGGGTGATACTATAGCTGTAAATAATCTTAATTCCAAAACAAAGATTAATTTTACTTTCAATCCTAATAATATTTCAAAAGAAGATATAAAACTAGAGCATAATACCACTATTGATAGAGTGACAGCATTGAAAATATATAGGGTTAATAATACAGATGTATCATTAAGACTTTTATCTTCTTTGAATGGTGCATTAGGAGTTGTTCCGGCTATTAATGATCCTAGTAAAAAAAGCGATACAGTTCTTTATATTGATAATATATCTACAAAATATATTAATTCTGATATAAAAGTTAATGGAGCTGTAAAATTTGATGAGCCTACAGATTTGAATGTAAATGTAACATCATTGCCTATAGCTAATTTTTCAGGCGGACTTGCAAGAGGTTCTTTAAATTTAGATGTTCATGTTTTTGGAAAAATGATAAATGATATTAATACTACAGTAAATGGTATCATAAAAAATTTCTCTTATAATTTGAATGGTGAAGTTTCTTCTACAGCTACAGCTAAACTTAATGTTCTAGCTAATGCTAATTTATTAAGTCAGGATGTAAAAGTTACAGCACTCAATTTAGATTTGGATAATTTTCTTAATTTTAGATCAAATCTTGATTTAGAAGGTTTGGGATTAAAAAAAGGTTTTGTTAATATATCAACTTTGAGAATAGCTCCTTATGCTATGAAAAATTGGCTTTCTACTAAATTCGCTGAAATTCTTGATAGTTTGCCTTTTGAAGATGATATAAAAATGACTAGTGCTTTGGGATATAACTTGTCATTAGAAGATACATTTGCAACCGTTACAAATTTCAGTACTTTCTATGTAACAGAAAAGCAGTATAAACTTCAGGATGTTACTATGAAAGTAGATGCTGATGTTAATTTCGGTGAGAATCTATATGCTAATATTAGACAGTTTAATTTACAGAGTCCTGCTAATAAATTATTAGTATATGTTGATGGTTACTTTACTCCTGTTATAAAAAATGCTAACTTAAATTATAATGTTGGTTTGGATACAGAAAGCTTATATCTTCCTTTTGGTATAGAAATAGGCGGATTATTCAATGTTAATGGTAATTTGAAAAATAATATAGCAGACGGTGTTTTCAAAACAGATAAATTCTTTGCTAATATGGATTCTCCTGATAAAATGTCAATAGTATTGAAAGGATTAACTTCAAATATAGATTATCATTTTGATTTAACTCCTACAGATAACGAGGTAGTTGCTACAGCTACTAGATATACTCCTCTTATAGAACAGGTTCCTAATATGTTCTTTGAACAGTTAAGAGTATATTTAAAAATACCTCCGTTTATAGATGACAGCATTAGAATAAGAGATTTTTCTTCTTCTGTAAGAGTTCAGGGACATGGACTTACAATACAGGATTTGAAATCATCTATTTATATAGGCGGTGAAAAATTTGATGATAATTTATTCTTGACTTCTATATCAAATAATACAGCACCAAGAAGGGGAGCTATACATTTACCTTGGCTTAATGTTGATTTGGGTAGTTTCAATACAAGTACTATTAAATATGATATGCGTGTTTTGGCTAGTGATATAAACTTTAAATATTTGCTTGCTCCTGAAAACAGAGAAAAAATTAATGATGAAAAATTATTAGTTAATCTTACAGCAGATATTGCCGGAGTAGGTGTGAGTCCTTTGAATAATATAAGACCTACTACATTCTTTGTTGGTATAAGTAAAATGTCTACAGAGTTTTCTAAGTTCTTGATAGAGATGATAAGACCTATTAACCCTGGTATATCTACCGTTGAAAATATAGTACAATTCGGTTATGACCCTAATTCAGTAGAGTTTAGTATATCTGCCAATAAAGTATTTACTACATTCTACTTTAGAGATCAAAACTTAGATAAGCCCAATCAGCAGAAGCAGCAGCTTATAGCTTTTGAAGGCGATAAATTCGGACTTGAACCAATGCCTTTCTCTGATGTTATATCATATTTAGAGGGCGGAAATTAATAAAGAAAATATATAGGAGATATTTATTTTATGAGATTGTATAATATGATATTTATTTTACTGATTATGATTTTTATTCCAAGCTGTTCAAAGCTTATATTAGTACAGGAACCTGAAATGAGGGTGCTTGGTGGAAAAACTTTGATAGAAGCTCAGGTTTTGGGAAGATACAGACAAATAGATGAGAGTGCATATCAAATATCTACTCTTTCAAGTGAAGAAGATTTAAATCTTATTATGGTAAGTACAAATGTTTCTGATGAATTAGCTCAAGGTTATAAAGAGGCACTTATAAGAAGCATGTTTAATCAAGATGAGATAAATTTGTATAAAACTAATTATTATATAGGGGAAAATAACGGCGGATATTTATCATATATAGCATTTGATGTTTCAAAGCCAAAAACAACATATAGCGAAGAGAGAATAGAATATATAAAAGAAATAATGGAAAAAGAAAATACAGACAGAAGAACTATAGCAGAATATTTAATACTTTCAGATCCTAAACTTAGTATGGCTAATATAAAAGAAGTTGAAAGTGCTTTGTATAGAAGAAATGTTCAGAAACTTCTAGATAATTCTTATTATCAGCTTCCTGACAGCAGTTGGACAGTTTATAGTAATGAGAATACTAATAGCTAATTAAATAATTTAAAATATAAATAAAAAGAGCCGGCTTAAAATAAGTACCTGCTCTTTTTATTATATATTATTTTTATTACTTTTTATTCTTTTCTGTTTCTATATAAGAAGAGAAATTACTCAATATAGATTTTATATTTTTGTACATTTTAGTATCTTCTTGATATTTTAAAGTTTCTTTAGCTTTGGCATCTATTTCTTTTAGATTTGTCAAATAATTATTAAAATATTCGTCTATTGTTTTATTATATTTAGATACCACATTTTCTTCCTCATAAGCTTTAATAACTTTTTTGGAAAGTGTCTTTTTCCAATTTCCAGAGAAAGACATAAATCCAGATAATATAAATACAACGCTAGGAAGGAACGATAAAGATACACCTACAATATTTATTATTTTCATTGTGCTGTTTTTTAATAAATTAAATGAAGGTAAAATACCTATAGAGGCGTTTATTAAATTCGTTTTTATTTTGCTAGGTTCTTTTACATCAAAATCTTCTTTTGTAACAGCAAGCATATTGTATAATTGTGTATCAAGATTTACATTTATACTATTGCATAATACTTTTATATCATCTTTTTTTCTGTATACATTGTTATCATCTATAGATTGAATTATGCTGTCTATATTAAGAGTATTTTTATATATCTCATTAAATGATTCTTTAACTGATATCTTTATTTTATTTAAATTAACTTCTAATTTATCATTTTCTTGGAATTCATTTTTATTGTCTATTATTTCCGTAATGAAATTAATATTTGTTAATATTCTGTTATAATAAGCATATTTCACATTTTCAGCAAAATCATCTTTAATTTGCTTAACTAGATTAGTGTTATTTATTGAAAATGGGAAGAATCTCTTTCTCAATGAAGAATAATCTATTTTCTTTATATTATTTGAAGATTCTATAAAGTTTTTTAATGTTTCAAATTTCTTATCAATAACGCTGTCTAATTCATTTTCATCAAATATATTAGCTTTTGAGAATATTACTGATATATTACTGAAATCATCTATAAAATTTGCTAAAGCATTTATATTCGTGATATCTTCCTGAGAAAATGCATTTATATCACATAAATAAATGAACATATTTTGATTATTATATTTTCTAGTATCAAGAAGATTTTCTTTGTACTCAATAATTCTAAACAGCTTAGAATCATCATTCAAATAATATTCATCATTGTTCGTTTCTTCAGAATAAGGGTTCGTATCAATATTTTTATCAAATATTGCATTAATAAATGAAGTTTTTCCCGAGCTGTATCTTCCGTATACTACAATATCAAAAGTTTCGCTGATTTTATTAAAAACATCAGCTGTCAGTTCAGATATTTTCTCATTATTCTTTTTGTCTACTGTACTTATTTCTTCATTAATTTTATCTATGATGACTTGTACATTAATAAGATTCTCATAAAGATATGGATTTTCACTTTCAAAAGAATTCTTTTTATACTTTGTAAGTTCATCAATAGTAAGTCCAGTATTTTCTGCAAGCTTATCCAATAGGTCAAGGGTTATATTATTTGCATTTCTCTCTAATCTTGAAATATAATCCTGACGCACCCCTAACATTTTAGCAAATTGGCTTTGTGTTAGTTTCAAAATTTTTTCTCTAATATCTTTTAAATTAAAATCAATCATATTTTTTTCTGTTTTTACTCTGTTATTTTATTTTCTATATATTATAAACAATATTATTTAGAATTTCA
>CASEHG010000029.1 GCA_949287565.1 uncultured Brachyspira sp. | reverse complement strand
TTTATTATATCATGATAATAAAATTTTTTAGGAGAATAAAATGAAATCTTATAGAAAAGTTTTAGAAATAAATTACCCTAAAAGGAGAGGTTATATAAATATCACTCCTGAAGTTCAAAAATGCCTAAATGAAAGCGGTATTAAAGAGGGACTTGTTTTATGCAATGCTATGAATATAACAGCAAGCGTATTTATTAATGATGATGAAAGCGGACTTCATCAAGATTTTGAAGTATGGCTTGAAAAGTTAGCCCCAGAAAAGCCTCATAGTCAATATAATCATAACGGCTATGAAGATAATGCTGACGCTCATATGAAAAGACAATTAATGGGAAGAGAAGTTGTTGTGGCTGTTACAGAAGGAAAACTTGATTTCGGAACTTGGGAGCAGATTTTCTACGGAGAATATGACGGAAAAAGAGTTAAAAGAGTATTGATAAAAATTATAGGAGAATGATATTAATTTTATGATAAAGCCAAAAAGATTAGAAAAAGGAAACACTATAGGAATAATCACTCCTTCAAGTGCATGCCCGAAAGATAAACTCGATAAAGGAATAGAATATTTAGAAAATAGAGGATACAAAGTAAAATTATCAAAACATGTATTTGATAATTATAATGGATACGGCGGAACTGATGAAGCAAGGGCGGAAGATTTAAATAATTTCTTTGAAGATGATGAAGTTGATGCTATTATATGTTCAAGAGGCGGTTACGGAGCTGTAAGAATACTTGATAAATTGAATTATAATATTATAAAAAATAACCCTAAAATATTTGCAGGATACAGTGATATAACTTCTTTTCATTTGGCTTTTTATGAAAAAACAGAACTCATCACTTTTCATGCCCCTATGGTAAGCATAGATATGATAAAAGGAAAATCATTCGATGAGTCTTCATTAAATAATATGTTCGATGTTTTAGAGAGTAAAGAAAAAATCATTTATAAAAATCCTGACGGCTCAGAGTTTGAAAGCATATCTTATGGAAATGACTCAAAAGCAAAAGGCATATTGATAGGCGGAAATTTCATTGTAATGATGTCTAGTTTCAGTACAGAATATTTTCCAAAATTAAATAAAGATTATATATTATATATAGAAGAAGTAGATGAAAAACCTTATAAAATTGACAGAATCATATCTACTTTATTTAATTCAAAAGAAATAGGAAAATCCATAAAAGGAATTGTAGTAGGAGATTTTGAAAACTGCGATTTAGTTGAAGGCGAAAAAGAAACAGGTTTTAGAACTGCTAAAGAAACTATAATAGAGAGATTAAGCAATTTAAATATACCTGTACTCACAAATGTAAAATGCGGACATGGAAAAACTAAACTTACTATGGCTCATGGTGCTATGGTAAAGATTGATGCTAAAAATAAAAGTTTTGAAACATTAGAAAATGTATTGATTTAAAAAGTTTAAACAATAAAAATAAAATTAAGAGAGTTATTATGAAATTGTTTTTTAGCGATTATGATATGACTATATATATTCATGAAAAAATTGATGAAAGTGTTTTTGATGCTGTGAAAAAATGGAGAGAAGCTGGAAACATATTTACTATAGCAACTGGAAGAAATAAGTTTTCTATATTTGAACATATTGAAAGACATGGATTAGAATTTGATTATTTAATAGCAAATAACGGAGCTTTAGTATTCAATAATAAAAGAGAAGTAATATTTAAAGATGCTATTGATGATGAAGCGTCATATAAGGTTATAAGATTTTTGCATGAGAAGTTTGGCGGTACTGTAGAAATAGCAAATGATAATTATATAATATCTGTAAAATCAAAAGACGGCAATGATATACTTCCTTTTAGAGTGGATA
>CASEHG010000028.1 GCA_949287565.1 uncultured Brachyspira sp. | reverse complement strand
TAAGTTCTTTGGCTTTGGTTCTGGTATAATAAAACATATATATAAGCTTTATATTTTCTATTGCTTCATATATAATTGTATTATCAGTCATTATATCAAATCCATTTTCATATCCTTTATCATTATATTTATAAAACTTAAGCCTAGAAAATTTAAGTATATAATTAATATTAAGAGTTGTGCATATATCAATGATCTTTTGTATTTTTTCTATATTCTTTAAATCTTTTCCCAAGAAAGTAAACTCATAGCATAAAGTTTTTAAGAGCTCTAATTCTTCCTTACATAATTTTAACTTCTCTTCATCTATATTACTATTATTTAGAGTATGTCCAAATTGAATGAGATCTTTTTCAATTTTATTCTTACTTTTTTCTAAATAATAATTCCTTAATTCCATTTCTTTAATATCATAGTCATATTCAAAATAGCATGTTTCTCCATTTTCATTTTTGTATTTAGGTGTATGAAAAGGATAATCTATATAATAATTGTATGTATATAAATCATTATATCTAAAATCAGAAATCTTTAAAGCAATAGCATATATTATCACTTCAAAATCACTATAACTTTCACATTCTCTAAATAATATATAAAACATATTCTCAAATAAAGTCTTAGTTCTTTCTATCAAAGTCATACTAGCATCTATAGTAACTGATGATACAACAGAACACATATATGATACAGCAATATCTTTATATTTTTCATCTTTACTCTGTAAATATTTAAAATAGTTATATTGAGCTAATAAATTATAAACATTTGCATAAGTTTTAAATATATCAAGAGCCAAATAATCATCTGTCCAAAAATATATATACTCAAGCCTTTCTACATTCATATCATAGGTAAGATGATACTTGTAATTAATAAAACTAACAGTATTTAAATATTCTATAGCATTATCAACAAATCCATCTCTATTAAGGATTTCATATCTATCCATAATACGGAAAGGATTAAATACTCCAAACTGAAAAGGTCTATTTATAAAGTAAAAATACAGCAAATTAATGTTTTCAAACTTAGCATCTTTAAAATTATTTTCAGCATAGCTATAAAAAGAATGATTATCTAATTCCATTATTAATTCTTTTACACTGTCGGCATACTTATAAATATCAAAATCTTCATTATAAAATTCTTCACTAACAATAACATAATCATTACTTAAAAATTCTTTAACTTTAACAAATCTAGCCAAATACATATCATATAAAAAATACAAAGCATTATAAACCTGTATTTCCTTTTCATTTTTACTTTCCATAACAGCTTTTATTTTGGTGAATGCAAAAAAGAAAAAGAACTCCTTATAATTGAGAGTAATATGATATTCATCAATATTCCTATATAAATAATTGACTGCTTGAAGTAATATAGACATATCTATTTCATTAGAAGCATACATATCAATCAAACAATTTATTCTTTCGCATAACTCTTTCTTTTTGCATTCTCCATATTCTCCACCTTTATATACATACAAATTATATTCATCAACTTTTGGTTGCACATCAATTTTATTCAATTTAGATAACACTTCATCTAATTTTTTACTGTCAAATTTTTTGTATAATTCTCTCATATTTTATCTCCTATTTTAATTAATTATTAATTCTTACAATTCTATAAAATCAAAAATTTATAATTTAGAAAATTAAACTGATTTTAAGTTGTATTAATGATGAAGCTAACAAATAGAATATAACTAAGCCTGTAGTTAGAACTGAAAAGAATTAACAAATAATTAAAAAGAATACACTTCAAAAATATAAAACATTCTTTAAATATTTTATCAATTTCTGTGCAATTTAATAAAAGGAAATTACATTTTTTTAAATCATTAAATATCATAATAGCCATGCCTCCTACACAAAATCAATAGTGACACATATTAGATATTAAGATATTTAACGTTTTGATTATAACTCATAAAAAAATAAAGTCAATGCAAAAAATTATTATATATTATAAAAAATGAAGCCCTAACGGAGCGTGGTAATGATATAAGGTTAAATATCTAACCATAACCGAAAAATAATTTTTTTAATTTACTTTATATACTAACCGAGTGAAAGGAAAATAAAAAGTTATAAATTTTTTACTTATTATAATACCCGCCCATGACTGAGTGTAGCGATGAAATACCCGGACGAAGTCCACCCGCAAATCGTACCTTTGGCAAGGTGAGGGTATGCGGTTTATTACCAAACATCAAACAAAAATAAGAATTTGTAAAAAGATAATCTGCATGTTAAAATTAATAATAAAAAATAAGGAAATCAAATGCCTGTTATATCAAGATTTTATGGTATCATTATCAAAATGTATTTTCAGCAAAAAGAGCATAATCTTCCGCATTTTCATGCTATATATGGTGAGTATGTTGGGGTTATTGATATCAATGAATTAAAAATGATAGAAGGTGATTTACCTAATAAAGCATGTTCGCTTGTATTGGAATGGGCTAAAAATAATCAAGACGAACTTTTAAATATGTGGAATACTCAAAACTTTAAACAATTAGAACCTTTGGAGTAATTATGACTTTCCATAAAATTAAAAATGTTAAAGCTTTAGATAACCTCATTTTAGAAATAATATTTGAAAATGAAGAAATAAAATATTATGATATAAAAAAATTAATCCCTGAACATAAAGAGTTTGAAATTTTGAATGATAAGGCTTTATTTAATCTTGTAAAAGTAGATGTTGGCGGATACGGCATTTCTTGGAACGATGATTTGGATATATCATGTAATACTTTATACTACTCGCCTAGCTAACCCACTACGAGCT
>CASEHG010000027.1 GCA_949287565.1 uncultured Brachyspira sp. | reverse complement strand
CAGAAAACCGGAGTAGGAGTTTGAGTTACTGCATAAAAGAAAATCCAAGCAAAAAATAATAATACCCAAGATGCTAATGTAGCTATTTTTAAATTAAATTTCTTATTTGACATTTAGTAAAAATCCATTATTTGTAAAATTTCAATTAATTTGAATAAGTATTATATATAATTAACGATAAATTTCAATAGTTATGTTTAGTTACACTTATTCTGAAATATTATCGACAGTTTATATACTTACTTTATTTATTTTAATTCTATCTCTTTAGATTCTTTAGTATTCCAATCTATCATATATTTATTCCAATTATTCATATTAAATATATTATCTTTTACTGTATAAAAAACATCAAAATCATAACGATCATCAAATTGCTCACTAATATCCCAACCATTTAATCCAACTATATTGGCTCCATTGGTTTTATAATCATTTGTAATAATATTATTATTAAATATGTTTTTTATATTTGGAATATGTTTAACAGCTAGATAAGGTGTATCAGCTATAGTCATAAAATTAGTTTCTATTTTGATATTTCCATGTGAATTAAAATCTTTATAAATAAGTAAAGCATTATAATGTGCTATAATTTCTGAATTAGAATTTGTATATGCTGTTATATTTAAATCATGAAAGCCATGATCCGAAACTAATATAATTTTAGTATTATCATAAACATCATTTTCTTTTAAAAAATCTACAAAGTCTATAAGTATATTTATTGAAGATGCATTGGCATAGAAATGTCTAACACTATTTTCATCTTTATATATATAAAGATCTTCATCTTTAGCATATATTTTTTTAGGATATGGCAAAAAATCTGAAGCAAAAAATTGAGGTTCATGTGTAATCATATTATGTAAAATGTTATAATAATTACCTTCTTTTTGAAAATTTATAAAATCTTTTGTATTAGATAAAAGAGAATAAGTATATATGCTAGAATTAAAATTCAATATATTAAAATTAAACCAATCTCCATTTCTATAAAAGTCATGCCTTAAACTAATAGGAAGCATTCTAAATATAGAAAATCTAATCATCTTGTTTCTTTTATTCATTTTATTATATATCTCTCTATTACCAATTTCCATGTTGAGAAATCTTTTGAAAGCATTAGTAAAAGTATAGTTATCAACAACATTTTCATTATAAGCATTAATATTGGTATAATCTTTAAATATAGTTAAATCAGGAAGTCCTTGGAAATTAGCATATACTGGATCTAATATAGTAGATTTATAACCATATTTTTCCAAAGAAAGAGGAAGCATTAACAATGATTCATTATGTTTTTCTCTTATATTATAATTTCCATTTGTACTTAATTCATAAGGTAAATAATCGTATCCTCCATACAATGATGCTATCGTTATTGTACGCAATGAAAATGATACGGTATTAGGATATATGGTAAAACCGTCTAATTTTTCTCTATATTCAGGATATCTTTCTAATGCATCTATCCAATAAGAATTTACTGCTCTATCTAATATAAAAACAAATATATTTTCACCAGTCTTTGATAAATTAAATATTTTTATATTATTATTATTAACCTCATTATTTTTTACTAAATTAGAATGTGATTTGGCAATTGTATGAATATTAAGTATTGAAGTAAGTATTAATACTATTAATATTATATAACAAATATTTATAAATATAATATTTTTCTTTTTCAAAATAAAAATTACTAAGCAAATAGAGAATATAGTTAATATTAGCATCAATAATATATCTTTTAAAGACGAAATAAGTAATTGAGAATTATCAAATATAAAATCTGAATTAATATTTAAATAATTTCCTGTCATAATAAAAGTATTTATTAGTATAATAAATACAGAAAACATAGAAAACAATGTTAAATAATTTTTAATTTTTTCAGAAAATAAGAAATATATAAACATAGGATAGAATAAAAAAAAGCCAAAAGTTATAGAAACATTGTTAAATATTAAATAAAAAGGATATTCAAATTCTTGAGGAGAAGATTCTATTAATGAAGAAGATATAAATAAACCTGAAAGCAAAGATATTATCAAACAAGATAAAACTAATAGTTTCGTTCTGTTTTTGATAAAATTTTTTTCAGCATATATATCATTAAATATAAATCTATAAATTTTGCCAATATTTACTATGAAAGTTAATATTAATAAAAAAGTATATATATTAATAGAATATGATTTTGGATATAAACGATAATATACATATATATTTTCTTCTATAGAATTTATATCTTTATCTAGTTCTACAACAGCACTTTTTGTATTAAAACCACTAAAATTTACTTTTTTTATATGCTCTGAAAATTTATTAACATCACCTTCAAATTCAAATATATCACTACTTCTAAATATTTTACTATAGTATTTAACTTTAGATGAATATATATAATAATTATCTGATATAAGATTGAAATCTGATAAATATGCTTTTCTTTCGATTCTTCCCAAAGAAATTAATGATATAAATATAATTGTAATTGCAATAAAAAATATATTATAAACTTTTAATATCTTAAGTTTATTTTTTACTATACCTTTATGCAAATTATATTCTATAACTATATTTTTTATAAAAGAAAACAAACAATTAATGGTCCAATAAAATAAAAGTCCTGAAGGCGAGTTATATAACAATACTAAAAATATTAATGAAACTATATATAATGGCAAGCTTTCTTTAAACTTTAACTTTTTAGAATAAACAAAACCAGCTAATAAACTAAATAAAGTCATTAAAAAAGGAAGCAAATTTATACTTATATTTCCTATATTAATTAAAGCATCAGGAGATGATAAATCTTTAATGAATAAAAATGATATTCCATTTAATACTGATAAATTATGAAGAAAATTATAAGCAGCCATAAAAAATGGTATTTGTATTAATAATCCCAAAGTACCGCGAAAAGCATATATTGTTTTATATCCATTTATTCTATGACAAGCTTTTATTAAAAGATATCGTTGATCCCCTTTATATACTGCCTTGATATTATCTATCATTGGTTTCATTCTATCTTGAATCTCTCTTTCCTTAGCTTGCCAAGATTCAGCTATATTATACAAAGGAAGCGATAAAAAATTTATACATAGACTTAATAGAAATAAAGTTACACCATAACTTGATCTAAATACATCAAAAAATATATAACATAATATTTCCATTATAAATTCTATTGGATATATTGTTATATTGTAAAGAATATTAAAAAACATCACAATGCCCCCAAGAAATTATTTTCTTCGAGTTTGTGATTTTTATAATAAAATGATAATTTATATAAAAAGCATAATTTATGCGTTGACTGTTGACTGTTGACTGTTGACTGTTGACTGTTGACTGTTGACTGTTGACTGTTGACTGTTGACTGTTGACTGTTGACTGTTGACTGTTGACTGTTGACTGTTGACATAAATACACCTATTATTTATAAATATGAGTATATAATATAATATATTATAAAAATGTCAATTAAAGAAGTTTTTGTAAATAAAAACAATATTTAATATAATAACTTTTGTTGATATTATATTAAATATTGTTTTATAATAGTATAATTTATGATTATACCTTTATATATTTTATTACTTTAAAATTTATTGTTTTAATATAAAATAAATATAAATAATACAAATAATTTTGGGGAAATATTAATGAAAAAAAGAATTCTTTTGTTGGGAGCTACAGGCTCTATTGGTACTAACACTTGTTCTGTTGTGAGAGAGTTTTTCAATGACTTTGAAATAGTAGGAATGTCTGCAAATAGTAAAATAGATATATTAAATACTTTATGTACAGAGTTTAAACCTAAAACTGTAAATATATCTGATAAGAATGCAGAGAATATTTTTAAAGAATATGATTGTGCTAAAAATCTAAATGTATATGAAGGAACTATAGCTGATTTTGTAAAGCATACTGATTTTGATATATTAGTTAATGCTTTAACTGGATATGCAGGATTTTTACCTACAGTAGAAGCAATAAAGAAAGGAAAAACTATTGCATTAGCTAATAAAGAAACATTAGTTGTAGGCGGAGATATAATAAATCAATTATTGAAAGAGCATAATGCAAGCTTAATACCTATAGACAGTGAACATTCTGCAATATTTCAGATGTTAAGGCATTTTCCAAAAACTTCACTTTCAAAAGTAATAATAACTGCTTCAGGAGGACCTTTTTTCAGAACACCAAAAGAAGAATTAAAAAATGTTACTGTTGAAATGGCATTAAAACATCCTACTTGGGCTATGGGAAGTAAAATAACTATAGACAGTGCAACTATGATGAATAAAGGCTTTGAAGTTATAGAAGCTCATCATTTATTTAATTTGGATTATAATAAAATAGAAACTATTATTCATCCGCAAAGTTTAATACATTCTATGATAGAAATGAATGATGGTGAGATTTATGCACAGATAGGAAAGAATGATATGCGTCTTCCTATACAGCATGCATTAACTTATCCTGAAATTAGAAACACCCCTTTTGAAAAATTAAAATTATATGAACATTCAGAAATAAATTTTTATAAAATGGACTTTGACAAATTTGTAATGCTCAGATTAGCCTATGAATGCGGAAAGAAAGGCGGACTTTATCCTTGTGTTTTAAATGCAGCTAATGAAATATGTGTGTATTCATTCTTGCAAAAGAAAATAGGTTTCACAGATATATTTGATATCGTATCAAAAGTATGTGACAGAAAAATAAATGTTCCATTAACTATAGATAATATTATAAATATGGACAGTGAAATAAGAAAAGAAACTGCTTGGATAATAAATTCAATGTCAAAATAAAATATATAATTTAATATAGTTGATAATTTTAATTTTATAATATATCATTAATAAAAAATTTTTAATCTTTTAAGGGAAATATTATGCGTTTATCAAAATTATTTATGCCTACATTAAAAGAAGCACCTAGCGATGCAATAATAGCTTCAAATAAATTAATGTTAAGAGCAGCACTTGCAAGAAAAATATCAAATGGGCTTTATTCGTATTTACCTCTTGGAGTTAGAGTGTTAAATAAAATATCTAATATCATAAGAGAGGAAATGGATGCAATAGGTTCCACTGAATGCATAATGCCCATACTTGTTTCAAAAGAATTATTAACCCCTTCAGGAAGATGGGAAAGATTTAAAAAAGAGTTATTCAGATTAAAAGACAGAAATAATGTTGATATGGCTATGGGACCTACACATGAAGAGGCTTTCACCATAACAGCACAAAATGAAATACAATCATATAAAGATTTTCCATTAACGCTATATCAAATACATACAAAATTCAGAGATGAAATACGTCCAAGATTCGGAGTTATACGTTCAAAAGAATTTACTATGAAAGATGCTTATTCATTTCATATAACTAAAGAATGTCTTGATAAAACTTATAATGATATGAGCGGTGCTTATACAAAAATTTTCAAAAGAATGGGACTTGATACTGTAAGCGTCAAAGCAGACAGCGGTGCAATGGGTGGAGAAGGAAGCGAAGAGTTTATGGTATTAAGCGAAGTAGGTGAGGAAACAATCATATTCTGTTCTAAATGTGATTACAGAGCTAATGTTGAAAAAGCTAATGTAAAAGAAGAAGAATCAGCTAAGTCTTATACCGATAAAGCATTAGAAGAAGTTCATACTCCTGATATAAAAACTATAAATGATTTAGAAAAGTTCTTTAATACATCTTCAAAGAATTTTATAAAGAGTATAATTTATAAAACAGAAGAAGATGAAGTTATATTAGTTGCTATAAGAGGCGATTTAGAAATTAATGAAACTAAATTATTAAATGCATTAGGCGGACTCGATATAGAACTTGCAGATGAAGAAACTGTAAAAGAAGTTACAGGTGCTAGAGTAGGTTTTGCTTCTCCTGTAGGATTAAAAAAGAAAATTAGAATATTTGCTGATAACTCTATCAAATCAGTAGCCGATGCAATAGTAGGTGGAAACAAAGATGATACTCATATAAAAAATGTTAATATAGAAAGAGATTTTAATATTGATGTATGGGGTGATTTTATAACAGCTAAAGAAGGTGACAGATGTCCAGTATGCGGAGAAGTTCTTTATCAGAAAAAAGGATTGGAGTTAGGACATATTTTCAAACTTGGTGATAAATATACTGAGGCTTTCAATTTCAAAGTATTAGATGAAAATAATAAAGAGATTACTCCTATAATGGGTTGTTATGGTATAGGTGTTAATAGAGCTTTGGCTTCTGTTATAGAACAAAATTATGATGATAAGGGTATAATATTCCCTATAAGCGTTGCTCCTTATGAAGCTATAGTGGTTGCTATTGATAAAGAAACTGAAGACTCATTCAAAAAAGCAGAAGAAATATATAATGCTCTAAACTTTATTGGTGTTGAAACTATGTTTGATGATAGAAAAGAAAGACTTGGAGTTAAACTTAATGACTGTGATTTGATTGGTATTCCTATGAGAATAATAGTTGGTAAAAAATCACTTCAAAGAGGAGTAGTTGAATTCAAACTTAGAAAATCACAGGAAAGTGTTGAGGTAAAAGTTGAAGAAATAATTGAATATGTAAAAACAAAAAAACAAGAATTATTCAATGAAATAAACAGCAAATTATAATAAAATATAGTTATAAATAAATGAATAGGGAAGTTATTATATTTCCTTATTCATTTTTATTTTAAATTCATTATTTATTAAAATATTAAAATGGAAAATTTAGAAATTGTAAATGATATTGATGATAATATAATAGATTCTATTCTTTTTATATCTTCAAAAAGTGAATACATACATTTATCCAAAGATTATATAAAACAGTATATAAAAGATAAGCATCATAAAGTAATTATAATAAAAGATGATAATCAAATAACAGGATTTTTAATATATTTTTTATTAGAACCAGAAGCAGATATAATATTTATAGCTTCATATCCAAGTAATAAAGGCTATGGAAGAAAACTATTATTATATTTATTTGATGATGCAAAAAATAATAATGTAAACAGTATAAAGTTAGATTTACATGAAAATAATATTAACGCTAAAAAATTTTATATAAGAAATGGGTTTAAAGAAATAGCTGTAAGAAAAAAATACTATGATAATAAATTTAATGCTTTTATTATGGAAAAGAAATTGAATTAATTAATGGAATTTCTTAAATGCTAATATACAAAGTATAGCAAATATAATATTTGGCATCCAAGCTGCAATAAAAGGATTAATATTACCAGCTTCTCCCATAGATCTGAATATCATAAGTATGGAGTAATACATCAAAGCAACGATGATAACCATAACCAAACTTATAACTAAAACGCTTTGAGTTGAAAATTTAGAAAATAATGAAGCAAGCAAAACAATAATAAAACCTGAAAAACAATATGATATTCTGTAATGCAAATCTGTTTCTAATTTCGAAGTATTCATATTAACTTCTTTTTGCAGTCTTATAATTTTAGCTTCTTCACTTAAGCTCATAGAATCCAAAGGAGGTCTTCCATAAAAATGTTCAGGACGCTCTAAAACATCCAAAGGATAATTATTTATTTGCTCTACTTTTATCTCTTTATTATCATTGAATGTAGTTAATATACCTTCTCTTACATACCATTTTCTATCATCATTATTCCATTGTATATGCGGACTTGATATTCTAAATCTAATTCCTCCATCATCATTCAATTTTAACACAATAGTGTTTCGCATATATTGTTCTTCATAAAAATAAGTTTCTATAAAATATAAATAATTGTCGCCTCCAAAAAGTTCCCAAGGTCCGCTTTTAGATGCTTTTTGATTTCCATGCATTGCATCATTAGCAGCAAAAGATACTTTATTTAATGGAGCTGCCACAAATTGCCAAAAGAATACAAGAAATAAACATAAACCAATTACAATAATAAACATTGGCATAGAAAATTTAAATAAACTAATTCCTGAATTTTCAATAGCAAGCATTTCTTTGTTTTTTACAAATGTTCCAAGTACATAAGTTGATGAAAACATTAAAGCTACAGGAAATATATAATATGTATTATGAGGTGCCCTTGCTAAGTGATAAGTAATGAAATAATTAATTAATTCAGGGTGTGATGTATAAAAAGATAATCTGCTGCTTAAGTCTGCTATTGTAACCAATACAACAAAAAGCAGCAAAGAACCAAAAAAGAAAGATAGAAATTCTTTTAATAGATAAACATTTAATTTCTTCATTATTAACTTACATCTATACCATATTCTTCATTAAGCTGATTTAATTCTTCAGTTATAGCAACATGAAGTTCTTTTATTTTTTCAAGTAAAGCAGAAGGTTTTGATTTACTGCTTTTTCCAGATCCAAATATCTTACTTATTTTTCTTTTAGCCTGTACAAGAGTTTCTGCTTTAACTTTAGGATCTGGTATAAATTTTGAAGCATCCATTCCAAGTAATGCTCCCATATAAAGCATACCCTCATATCCAAAATTATTATCTATATCAGGACCGAATGATTTTAATTTTTCAAAATTTTCTTTTCCATTTTGCATACACTCTATAGAAGCAGAGTATAATTCACTAGCTTTATATTGAAAGAAAGGAATGAGTCTATCATAATTTTCATTAGGATAAGCATTTGCCAAATCTTCCAAAGTCCAGCTTAATCTCAAAGAACATAAAGCCTTTTTTAAGGTAGGTGCACTATCTTTTCCAATATAACGATATCCGTCTAAAGCCAAGAAATAGCTCGCAGCTCCTTCTATAAGTGTTCTATGTCTTGTGAAATCTACATCATTGCCAAAAAATTCTTTCATATATGAAGCTCTTAGTCTTGCTCCGTCTGAAGCTTCATCTATTTTTTTCTGATCTATTAAGTTAAAATCCTCTTGAAAAGCTGCATATAAACAATGAGGACAAACTACTACTACATATATTAAAGGGTAAACTGTACCATATTTTTTGCTTTTTTCATAAGTTCTTCTTAAATCATCTCTTAATTTTCCAGCAATCAACCTTCCTCCGCCTGTAAGAAGCATTTCATGATAAAATTCATTTTTACATACAGGGCAAGTTCTTGGGTTTTTCTCTATAAACGATATTTTTGGTTGCTCATCACTCATAAAAAAATCCTATTATATACTTAATTTTATAACATTTATAATATAAAAATGTTAAATCAATTATCGGTTTATTTTAATTTTTCAATATCACTTATATTAATCTTTGTAATTCTAAGTTCATTGAATATGTTATTATAGTACAATATGTAAAAATAAGGATATTGTGCTGATTTCAATCTTACATTTCCAGTGCTTGTTCCTAAAACAGATAAATCTATGATTCTATTGTCCATAAATAGGTACTTATTTCCGTTTTCTTTGGTATATAAAACCATTATTTGTGCTGCATAATCCAATGCTGAATCTAAAGACATTATATTTTCATCTTCAGTAACTATTGTACCATTAGTAAATATGCCATCATAAAATCTAGTATAATTGATAGTTTGAGGATTATCTTTTGTAAGATACACTATATTAAATCTATTATGCTCTTCATGAGAAACAGAATAAATACTAGAATTAGTTACTATTGCTCTGTCATCAAAAAACTTAAAAGCAGTATTAGTTTTTCTAGAACCATATAATATATTGCCTGTTTTATATTCATGCATATAAAGTGCATAACCATCTTTTTCTGCAACCGGATAAACATTGTCAACTATTCTATTAGTATAAATAAAATCAGAAAAGAAATTATCTCTATAAAACCTTGATACAGATAATATGCCTCTATTATCTACAAAAAATAATGTAGGATAATTAAATGCTGACATAACTAATTTTAAATCAACAATCTTTCTGTTCTGCCTTATATCCATAGTATAATTATTAAAAGTACCGGAATTATTATTAACATATAATATTTTATTTGCTTTATTATATGATACATGTACATTTCTATTATTTAATGCTATACTTACAAAATTACCAAGATCTCTATTATTATCTAATATAGTTCTGGTAAAATTTCCGTCTTTTCCAGTAACATATACAGCAGTATTAAGAAGATTATCATAATAAGCAAAATGAACATTATTATGCCCGTCTACAAATAACTCACTAATATATGGTTCTTCCCTTAAAGAGGCTATGGACCAAGTATAAAGCGACTCAAAACCGCTCATTCTAACATAATGCTCAGTGAGGGGAGGAGCATCTTTTTTTATTTCTTTTTGATATTGTGCATTTAAACTTGCAAATAATATTATTATTGTAACAAATATTAATACACTATTTCTTTTTAGATTTTTTAGCATCTTCTATTTTGCTTACAGCTTCAGTACCTTCTTCTTTAGGTCTTATGAATCTGCATTTTATCACATTGCCATTATCATCAAGTAATGCTTTTATATGAGAATAATAGAATATACAGTGTTCTATATAGGCATTATCATCAACAATAGAGCCATATAAATAGCTTACTCCTTTAATAAGAACATTAGAGCCAATATTAACAGGGTGATTATCACTTCCTGTAACATTAACTCCTCTTTCTAAAGTAGTATTCTTTCCTATATATACATTACCTTTAATCTGATTTCCTGAATATATCTTAACATTATCATCTAATATAAGTTTCTGATTCTCCAAGCAAGAAAGTAATACATTATCTCCTATATATGAATGCTCTCCAAGATATACATTACCTTCTATTTTAGCACCATGTGATATTGTAACCCCATAATTAACTTTAACACCTTTACCTATATAAGCACCTTTTCCTATGTATATATCCAAAGGTTTTTCATCTTTATCTATCTCTAATATCTGCTCAACAACAGAATCATCAATGAAGAAATCTTCTCCGTCATATATAGTGATTATGTTCTTAAGTTTATTATAAACATTAGATCTAGCTATAGATTCCATCTCTTTAAGAACTGTTTTATCATTGAATCCCAAAACAACTCTGCTATCTTTAGGCATATAAGTAGATATTGATAAATTATTATTGATAAAAATTTCTATCAAATCTGTAAGATATAATTCATTTTGAGCATTATTAGACTCTAATTTTTGTATAAGCTCTTCTAAAGGCTTCATTTTGAAACCATATATACCAGCAACATACTCATTAAAATTGTCTAATAATTCATCTTTTTCATAGGAGAATTTTTCATCTTTATAAACTTTAAATAGTTTCTTATCATCCGGCATAGCAAGTATATCTTTATACTCAATAACTCCTATAACATTGCCTTGAGAGCCTTGTCTGTATTTGCTTTTTTTGCCGTCGCAAGTAAGGCCTCTGCTTCTTAATATTCTTCCATAATAGTTACTTCCTTTAGGGCCGTCATACATAGCAGTCATAACTATCATATCAGTTTTAGATTTCAAAAATTCCTCATGAAACTCTTTCATAGTTTCAGAGTCAATAAGTCCCATATCGGCATATATTACATAACAATATTTTATATTCTTTAAATCACTCTTATCAAGTCCGACTTTTACTGCATGACCTGTACCTCTTTGTTCTTCCTGATAAGCAAAATTAGTGTTAGCCTGCTTTCCAACTGCATTAGCAACATCAAGAGCTTTTATTCCAACAACTATTGTTATATTGCTTTTAGGCATACCATTTTTTACTGCAAGTCTAACCCTTTCAATACTAGGAACTCCCCATATAGTGTGAAGCATTTTAGATGTAGAGCTTCTAATTCTTTTACCATGACCAGCAGCTAATATTATCACCAATGTATCATTTTTTGAAAACTTAGATGATAATGATGCAAGAGCATTCTCGATTTCAACTACATTTTTTTCCATAGGTAACTCCTAATTATAATGTTTATTTTTTATTTTGTTTATTTGTATATATTTGTTCAAATACAGGTTTTTTTATATTGATATTTTTAGAATAGAAATCTGAATTTACAGTTTTATCATTAACTTGTAAATCATTATTATTTTTAGAATCTATTTTTTCTTTTGCGTTTAAAATATCTTCTAAACTATTTTTTTTATAATTGTTTGGAAGAATGGCGTTTTTACTGTCTAATTCTAATTTATCATTTTTATTATCTTTATCGAAAGTTTCATCTTCTTTAAGCCATTTTCTAAGTACTTTAACAACAGATTCTGCTAATTTATCTAGCTTTTGTTTAGCTCTTACATTTCCTCCGAGATTAGAATCTTCTTTCATAATAAATTTATAAAGCTGCATAGCCTTTATTATATTTTTCTTTTCAAAATTATAATAATCTGCAACTTTTTCTATGCCTCCATAATAGGAAGCGGTAAGATAACATCTGTAAGCACCTTCTATATCTTTCTGATTAAAAAGTTCATTACCTTTTCTAACCAAGGCACTTCTTGTAGAATCTTTTATTTCCATAGTCTACATTATATACTGATAATAGAAAACTGCAAGCATTAATTTAATAAATATATTATGTTAAATTGATTTTTGTAATTCAGATTTCATTTCTTTTATCATACTATATCCAAGCGGTATAGATAATAAAAATGTAAGAAAATCAGAAAAAGGCTGAGCTATTTCTATACCTGTTATGCCGAATATTTTAGGAAATATGTATATTATAGGTATAAAAAATATTCCTTGTTTAGCTACTGCCAAAATAGAAGCTCTTATAGTTTTTCTAGTAGTTTGAAGCATCATACTTGATAATGTTATAAAACCCCATAGAGGCAAACTTAATGCCTGATAATGTAATGCATTATATGCAACAGATAATAACGCTTCATCTTTATCATTAAATAAATGCACAATTTGTGATGAATTAAAGAATATAAATATAGAAAGCATAATTAATACAAATGTTGCTACTTTAACACAAAAGAAGAAAGCTTTTATAACTCTATCATATTTTTTAGCACCATAATTAAATCCGCATACAGGCTGAAAACCTTGTCCGAATCCTATTATTGCAGAATTAGCAAACATAGCCACTCTATTAACTATAGACATAGCCGCTATTGCTGCATCTCCGAATGGGGCAGAAGCTGTATTTAAAAATGCAGTAGAAAAACTATATATGCTTTGTCTGCAAAGGCTAGGAAGTCCGCCTACTATTATAGCTTTATATTTTTGAATGCTAGGCGAGAAATCTTTTAATTTTATAGGTAAAGTTCCCCATACATTAGTACCTATTAAAAGTATACAGAATCCAAAAAATTGACTTATTATTGTACCTATAGCAGCACCTTTTATACCCATAGAAAAATGAAATATTAAAATTGGGTCTAATATTATATTTAAAATTGCCCCTGTTATTAAACCTATCATTGCAAATAATGCATTTCCTTGAAGTCTTAATTGATTATTAAGAACTAAAGAAGCTGTCATATATGGAGCACCTATCAAAATATATTTCATATAACTGATAGAGTAGGGAAGTATTGTTTCTGTTGAACCTAGAATATATGCTAAAGGCTTAATAAATATTATTCCTAATATAAGTATAATAAATCCCACTATCATAGCTGATAAAAAACCTGTAGCAGCCATTTTTGATGCTTCTTTTATTTCTTTTGCTCCGAGTTTTATTGATATATAATTACCTGAACCATGTCCGAAAAAAAATCCTATAGCCTGTATTATAGCCATCATTGAAAAGACTATTCCTACTGCTGCAGTAGACTGAGTATTTATTTTACTTACAAAAAAAGTATCTGCCATATTATAAAATGATGTTGTAAGCATGCTGATAATTGTTGGTATACCCATCTTTATAACTAAAAATTCGATTTTTGATTCTGTTAATTCTTTATATTTTCTGATTTGTCTTTCGGTTTCTTTTAATGTTGCATCTTCACTTACATTCATAATATATCCTGAAAAATTATAACTTTAAGTAGTATATAACTTTTTTATATAACTTCAATATGATTTTTTATTTGACTTTTTTTGTTTTTTTAGTAGGATATTAATATTAACATAATATTTAGGATATATAGCATGAACAATAATGTTGAAAATTTTATAGAAAAATTAGAAAATAAAAATGAATATACTTTTACATTAGAGATATCTCCGCAGGCTAAATACGATTTAGGATACATAAAAGAAAAAATCAATAATTCAAATATATCAAATCATATAGACGGATTTGTTGTAACTGATTCTCCATTTGCTAATTTAAAAATATCATCAATACTTGCAGCATTGCAATTGCAGCAAAGATTAAATAATAATAAGCCTTTCATTGCAACACAAACTATGAGAGATAAAAATTCAATAGCTTTGCAAAATGATTTGATAGGGGCAAATTATTTTGATATAAGAATGATACTTGCTGTTACAGGTGATCCTATAAATGGCGGAAATCAAAAACAGGCTAAATCTGTATTTGAAGGAAACTCCGAATTACTTATAGCTATAATAAAAGATCTCAATAAAGGTAAAAGTTTAGGGGAGTTCACTTTTAAAGAGCCGTTAAAACATATATATCCTTTCTGTGTAATAAATAGTTATGCAAAAAATAATGACAGCTTAAAAGTTAGACTAGCTAAAAAAGCAAATTCAGGAGTCAAAGCAATATTTACGCAGCCTATAT
>CASEHG010000026.1 GCA_949287565.1 uncultured Brachyspira sp. | reverse complement strand
TATGTTTAATTTTGTTATTTAATAATTTCTGTTTATATTTAGAGCAATAGTATGAATTCGTTTTATTATAAATTTATTTATAATAAAACGAATATTAAAATTCATACTTGGTTTAATGATGTCAAATAATAAAATAACTTATGCTATATATGATGCTAAAAAGATGGATGATTTATTTACTTTAAAAATAAAATAGTGCTTTTAGTTTATTATTATAAGCTGTATAAACTTAATATTAAATACAAAATGGCTTTGAATATTTAAGAGGAATATTATAATTTACTATTACTATAAAATAATTGCTTATATGTTAAAGATGGAATTAATAATTATTTCCGTACTGAGGGGTATATTACTTATTATACTGTGAGTTTAAATATTAATTTTAAATATGATTGTATTTTTATTAAATATAATATAAAATGAATAAAAACAATAATAAAATTACTTGACTTATGTACATTATATATTATAATTCTTAATATGATTTAAAGGAGATAACATGAGCAGTGCCATATCAAATCAAATACTTGTATTTAAAATAAATAACGAATTATACGGAATAGATATATTAAAAGTTCAGGAAATATTAAACTTTATGCAGCCTTCTCCAATTCCGAATTGTCCGGATTATTTGAAAGGTATTATTAATTTGAGAGGTACTATAATTCTTGTTATAGATTTAAGAGCAAGATTCCATTTTGATGAACCTATGAATCCTGAAAACTGTGTAATTGTAGTTGTAGCAATAGGTGATAAAAAATATGGTTTGGTTGTTGACTCTGTATCAGACGTTCTCACTATCAATAGCGAAAATATTCAAGAAGATATAGATATGCATGTTGGAATAGACAGCAGATATATAATGGGATTAGTTAAAGCTAATGAACAAATGATTATTTTAGTTGATATAGATAAAGTATTCATTAAAGATGAGCTTGATGATTTAACTAATGCTGTTAATAATTCTATAGTAAAATAAGATAATAAGTAAATACTGTTATGTCCTCACATAGAATACTTAGAGTTAATGAAAATATAAAGCAGACTCTCTCTATGATTATTATGAGAGAGATAGAAGATCCTAGAATAAAAAATAATCTTGTAACTATCACTAAAGTAGATACTGCCAAAGATTTAAAGAATGCTAAAGTATATTTTGTATGCCTGCATGAAGATAAGCAAAATGAAGTTCTTAACGGACTTAATAGTGCTAAGGGTGTTATATTTTCTTATCTAAAAAAACAGCTTACTATTAGGTATGTTCCTAATTTAACATTTCATTATGATAAAAATCTAATAGAAACTAATAAAGTTTTAACTGATATAAAAAATTTAGATATACCGGAAGAAATTCCTGAAGAAAATTAATTTTATAATAACAATAAATAAATTAAAGATAAACAATCTATGGAAAATAATAAATTAAATGTATCAAAAAAAGAAATAATAGATAGACTTTCAAAGTCTGATAATGTTACTATTACAGGGCATAGAAATCCGGATTGCGATTGTATATGTTCAGGGCTTGCTTTATCTTTAATCATTAAAAATATATTTGGTAAAAATGCTTTTGTTGTAAATACAGATAAGAAGCAGAGAGATTTGCAGAATGTTCTTTTTGTTGATAAAGTGATTTTTGAAGTTAATGAAAACACTTTGCCTAAAAAAGATGTTTTAGTTGTTTTAGACTCAGGTGATATAGACAGAATAGGATGGATTTCTGAAATATTAAATGAGTACAATGAAGTAATATTCATAGATCATCATAAAGTTAGAAATATTAATGGTGTTACTATGTTTTATGATGATACTACTGCAGGTGCTACTTGTGAGATAATAGTTGATATATTTCAAGATTATTTAGAAAAGTTTGATCATGATATAGCAACACTTCTTTACTGCGGTATTTGTACTGATACAGGAAGTTTTATATTCAGCAATACAACAGAGAGAACTTTACTTTATGGTTCTCAATTAATGAAAGTAGGAATCATACAGGAAAATCTTGGAAATGTTGTTAGAAAGAGATATACTAAAAATGATGTTGCTGCTTTAATGGAAATATACAGAAGTATGGTGATAGATGATAAAAACAAAATAGGATATATATGCTTGGGAGATACTATTTGCGGAACTAATATGAAAGAGCTTGCTGTTAGTGCTTCAGATACTATTATTCAAATGGACGATGTATTAATTGGTTTTATAGTACATGAAGGAGAAGATAACTTTAGAGTTAGTATTAGAAGCAGATGTTCTAAAAATATTAGAGAAGTTGCTGAAAGTTTCGGAGGCGGCGGACATCCTAAGGCATCAGGTTTTACAGTATCAAAAAAAGACTATACTAAAGAAAATTTGGTAAAAGAAATAAATGATAAATTAATTAATTTATTAGCTTCATAACTCGTTACAATATCAAATATAAATAAGAAAAAATTCATGACAAAAGATAATATCATTATATACACAGACGGCGGATGCAGAGGAAATCCTGGGCTTGGTGCATGGGCAGCTATACTTATAAGTGAAAAGCATAATCTTCGTCTTGAGATTGGAGAAAGCGAGGATAATACCACAAATAATAGAATGGAAATGAAAGCGGCTATTAAGGCACTTGAGAGATTAAAGCATTCACATAATATTAAGCTTCATAGCGACAGTGCATATTTAGTTAATGGCATGACTAAATGGATATATTCCTGGCAGAAAAATAATTGGATAAAAAGCGATAAAAAGCCTGTTGAAAATAAAGAATATTGGTTAAAATTAATAGAACTTTCTAAAAAACATAATATAGAGTTCATCAAAGTAAAAGGGCATTCCACTAATAAAGAAAATAACCGTGCTGATGAAATAGTTAATATTCTTATGGACGAGCATATTGAAAAAGGTGAGGCAGCCTCGTTTAATGAAAAGACTGAGTATTGCTGATATTAAAATATTAGATATTTTAGGGCGGTAAGTAGGCTCTAAATTTAAAAAAAATCTAGTGTGGGTATTATATTTCCTAAGTACGCAATAAAAAAATAATAATTAAAAATTCAATATAAGTTAATAAGAAAATAGGGTGGGGATTGAAATAAAGTTTTAAAACTTCATTACATACCCCGCCCTTTATTTTTTATATCTTAATTTT
Source organism: uncultured Brachyspira sp. (assembly GCA_949287565.1). GTDB lineage: Bacteria > Spirochaetota > Brachyspiria > Brachyspirales > Brachyspiraceae > Brachyspira. The sequence goes on along the minus strand of CASEHG010000026.1, from coordinate 4,385 downwards.
GTAATTATATTTTATTTATATTTGTTGCCTAATAATAAATTCCAGCACCCGCCCAAGTTTTTATTAAGTTTAAAAAATTGTTTAACGCACGATTAATATTATTTTTTATTGATACGTTTTTTGAAATGCAATTTAATTAATATTTTTAATGAACTTACCGTGCGTAGGATTTAAAAATTGAAATAATTAACATAATTAAATTAACATAATAATACTTTACAATTTTTATTATTTTTAGTATAATGCTTAAAAGGATTATATTATGTTTACTTATTTTGTTATTAAAAGAATTTTGAAAGGCATAATCATGTTTATAATACTGATGTTTATGTCTTCTGCTATATTTAATACCGTTAGTGAAAAAACTCTCAAGGCTCAAATTGAAGAAAATATAAATGCTGAAGTGAGAGGACTTAGTAATATGCGTACTGAAGATGTTGAGAATTTCATAAAAGAGAGAAGGGCATATTATTATGATATATATTGGCTTAATAGAAGCATAGGCGAGAGAATATTTATAAGAGGTATCAATACAATAACTTTCCAATTCGGAAAATCTTCTATTATGATGGATTCAAATGGCAATAGAGATGTGATAAAAATAATAGGAGAGGCACTTCCTCGTTCTATAATACTTTTCACAACCGCATCAGTTATACAAATGATGATAGGTTTAATAATAGGACTTATAAAGGCAAGAAAAGCAGGCGGATTATTTGATAGAAGTACAAGCATTATAACTATGATAGTTTACGGTATGCCTACTTGGTGGCTTTCAATGATACTTATAATGATTTTTGTTTATAAGTTTAAATTATTTCCATCTGGAGGCGTGCATTCAATACCAACACCTACAGGCATAATGTATTATTTAGATATGTTATGGCATATGTCTTTGCCTTTGCTTACATTAACATTAATAGGCTTTTGGGGACTTTCATTCGTTGTAAGAAATATAGTTTTGTCAACATTGCAGGAAGATTATATTATGGCAGCAACTGCAAGAGGAATATCAGAGAAGTCAGTTTTACTTGGACATACTTTAAGAAGTTCAGCACCGCCGATAGTTACTATAACTTTATTGGGACTTCTTGGTTCTATTGCAGGTTCTATAATATTTGAGGGTATATTCTCTTGGCCCGGTTTAGGTAATCTTTATTGGATATCAGTGCAGCAAAATGATATACCAGTATTGATGGGAAATTTGGCTATAACCACTGCACTTTATCAATTAGGATTGGTGATTCTCGATATATCTTACGGATTCTTAGATCCTAGAATAAAAGTTGGAGGCAAGATGTAATGGATAAATCTGTTAATAAAATCAATATTAAGAAAAAACTTGCTCCTTTGATAGAATTTTTTGATGAGTTTAAAAAAGATAAAACAGGTGTTGTAGGATTATGCATACTTGTTTTGGCTATTATGGTATCATTATTAGAACCTTTGCTTTTGACTTATAAAGAAGCACCAAAAAGATGGAGAGATATAACTTACTGGCAGGATAATCCCGCTTCGGCTGCTCCTGAGTGGCTTAATTTTTTTCAGAAAGAAAAATCAGCTATCACAACAGATATAAAGCCTATAAGTGTTGAAACTAATTATATTAATGGTGAATTAAATTATAAGGCTGTATTTGAATATGATTATAAATTTGATAAAGCTCCAGTGGATTTAATTTTTCATGCTAATGTTAATGGTTCTACAGGATTGATATGGAATGTAACAAGACCAGACGGGGCAGTAATTACACTTTCTGATAGTTTACATAATATAAACGGAGATTTAAGAATATCATCATTTAATGATTCAAAAAATAGAATATTTAGGTTTTATAGAGAGTCGGTTCCTAGAATATTAGCAAGACAGATTGATACTCTCACAACCAATCCTATGAAAATACTTTTTAATACCAAAAAAGATGATATGGCTAAAAATTTTCAAGCATTAAAAGGTGTTTATAAATTTGAAGTGAGCGGTAAAGTTTCAGGAGATAATGCCAGCTTTGAAGATCCTTATATGGTATTGGTAGGATCTATGTCAGGTATAATGGGCACTGATAATATGAAAAGAGATATATTTTCAGGATTATTATCCGGACTTAAATGGGCATTATTTATAGGGATAGCTACAAGTTTCGTATCTGTTATAATAGGTGTAATGTATGGTATTATATCAGCATATTTTGGAGGATTTGTGGATAATGCTATGCAGTTTATTTATCAAATATTTATAGGAATACCTGTACTTCCTGTGATGATAGTTATAAGTGCAATATTTAAACCTACTATATGGACTATGATTACAATGATGATATTTTTCTCTTGGACTGGTTCTGTTCTAACCGTTCGTTCTATGGCTATGCAGCTTAAAGAGGAAACTTATATTGAGGCAGCTCGTACCATAGGGGCAGGACATTTCAGAATAATATTCAATCATTTAGCACCATTGCTTTTACCTTTTTCATTTGCCTCCATGGCTTTGGCAGTTCCAGGTGCTATAGTTTATGAATCTTCTTTATCATTGCTTGGGCTTGGAGATGCTTCTATAGTTACTTGGGGGCAGATTTTGCATGATGCTATGAAAGGTTCTGCTGTGCTTTCTGGTCTTTGGTGGTGGATAATACCTCCGGGAATTTTAATTGCCATTTTGGGTATGTCATTTGCATTTTTAGGTTTCGCTTTGGATAAAATACTTCACCCTAAACTTAGAAGCAGATAATTGATTTTTTATTGAATATAATTTAATCTTTATTAGAGTATTTAATATAAGGATAACTATGCATATTATAAAATCTTTGTTTTTAATTTTTACTATATTATTATTTATATCATGTTCTGATAATAAAAATAATAATGAAAAGTTTGATATTGTACCGGTGGACTCTACAAAATCTTTTGCTGTTTTGGGATACTGTGTGCCGGCTCCTGAACATGCTATGAATGTTAAATATGCTATTGTTAATAAAACTATTGCAGAATCTAATTTTGATTATAATAATATTAACTATTATTACAGAGCTTCAAAAAATTTAAATGATTTACTTTCATTTTTTGACAATCTAAAAGAAGAAAGAAAAAATATTGATGAAGAAACAAATATAGAAATAACAATACAAACAAATGATAAAAAAGAATATATAGTCTATTGGAATGTTAATGGAATATATTATTCATTGTACAGCGAGGAAGAAAATGGAATTGATGATTTAGCTTTAATATTGATGAGAAATAAGGCTTTGAATTAATTTATAAATTTATATTAAATTTTTTTCCGTTAGATAAATCCTCGGCTATTATGCTGTTATTATCAAAATATGCTTTATAACTGAAATATAATTCATAATTGTATAAATCTAATATTGATTTTCTTATATCTATAAAGTTAACATAATTTTGACTGCTATTAATTCCATTAGAAAAGTCATATAATAAATAATTGAATACCCTTTTAAATGCTCCGTTCTCTGATTTTGATAAATAAAATATATAAAAAAGAATTTTATTATTATAATACTCAGCATCCATAAAAACAATGATTCCATTTTTATTTATTGGTTTATTATAATAAAAATTAAACTCTTTACTAGTTTTATTTAAATCTATTATAGAAAAGCCTGATAAATCTCTATTAAAAATAAAATATTCATTGTTATTATGATTTATTATTTTAAACATTCTGGCATCATCGCTTCTGTAATTGTAAATAAGTTTATTATCATGATTAGTGTACAAACTTCTTTCATATCCTATAATATCTTTTTGATGAATGTATCCTGAATATTTTTTATGTATAATATAATAATCATCATTTAATATAGTTTTATTTTCATTTTCAAAATATTTATCTGAGAATAATATTGAGTATTTATTCCAATGATTTTTATAATAGTCAGTATAATATAAATTTTCTAATATCATATTATTAATTATATTTACTAGATTATATTTGTCAATCATTTATTATAGTAAGGTATTCACTTTCATTATGTATTCTGTCCAAAGCTGTAACATAATATATATAAGTTTGCTTTGAATTTGCTGTTTTATCTTTGTATGTTACTTTGGCATTTGTATTAAAATCGGTTCTTCTTATTTTATCTATTAATTCTATTCCGGATTCTCCTATAGTTTCTCTGTATATAGCATAGTATGAAGAATATGAAGGTAGAAGATGTCCGTATTTATCCAGCTTATATTCATTAGGGTCTGTAAATGTTATTTCAATTCCTCCGAAAACTTTTTTAATGGTTGGATTTTCTAATTTTAAAGGAGCTTTATTTATATCTTTCATAGTGTTCATTGTAGGTACTATTGCTTTGAATATATAATTATTTTCTCTTACATATTCAATAGCATCATTTCCGAAATTTCCTGTATCTCTGT
>CASEHG010000025.1 GCA_949287565.1 uncultured Brachyspira sp. | reverse complement strand
TGACAAAATGTAGTTGTTTATGTATATATTAACAAATTGTATTATTATTATCTTGAATGTTAATAGCTAATTATATATTTTTATAATCTAAATTTTTTATATAAAATTTATTCATTTTTATAAAAAACTCTATAAAATCATTTGACATTGGAGTGCACTCTAATGCTATAATACTTTCAAAATTAATAAAAATGAGGTGTTATAAAATGAGTAAAAAAGTATTGATAATATCATCTAGCCCAAGAAGAGGAGGTAATTCAGATACATTATGCGATGAATTTTTAAAAGGTGCAAAAGAAGCAGGACATAATGCTGAAAAAATATTTTTAAAAGATAAGAATATCGGTTATTGCGAAGACTGCGGAACTTGCTATAAAAATAATAAGCCTTGCGTACAAAAAGATGATATGAAAGATATATTAGATAAAATGCTTGAGGCTGATATAATAGTAATGGCTACACCTGTATACTTTTATACAATGAATGCTCAAATGAAAACATTTATAGACAGATGTGTTACTAAATATTTAGAGATTAAGAACAAAGATTTTTATTTTATTGCAACTGCTGCTACTGAAAATAAAGATGAAATGCTTAGAACTATTGACGGATTCAGAGGATTTTTAGATTGTTTGGAAGATGTGAAAGAGAAAGGCTTTATATTAGCACATAGCGTTTGGAATAAAGGAGAAATTAATGATAAAGAGTTTATGAAGGAAGCATATAATATGGGATTGAATGTTTGATTATTTTATTAAAGAATAATTAAATTAATTTTTTGAGGGTTGGAAAGTGAGTGATATAAGTTATTCGGACTTTAATAATAAAATAAAAACTAATTATATGTTTTCTAATAAATATCTTATAAAATTATTTGTTCCGCTTATTATAGAAGTATTTTTAGAATATTTAGTGGGGCTTATAGATTCTATAATGGTTGCTAGTGTAGGGGAGTCTGCAGTATCTGCTGTATTCTTAGTGGATTTTGTAATTGCATTTCTTATAAGCATATTTGCAGCTGTTGCTACAGGAGGTGCAGTTGCAAGCGGTCAGCATATAGGAGCTAATAATATAGAAAAGGCAGATGACTCTATTAATCAGCTTATAAGATTTTTATTATTATTTTCTGTATTCATAACATTAATTATCTATTTATTTAAAGATGCTATATTTTCTGCATTGTTCGGAAGCATCACTGATGAAGTGAGAAATGAAGCAAATACTTATATGCTGATAGTTGCAGCTTCAATACCATTTTTAGCTATTTATAATGGCGGGGCTTCAATGTTTAGAACTATAGGCAATTCAAAAATATCAATGAAGATTATGATATCTATGAATATATTAAATGTTATAGGGAATGCTCTTTTAATTTATGTATTTAAAATGGGTATAGCAGGAGCGGCAATATCTACACTAATTAGCAGAATAGGTTCGGCTTTAATAATTATAATATTGGGACTCAATAAAAAAAATCTTATATATATAAAAAATAAAATAATGTATAAGATGGATTTAAACACAATAAAAAAAATATTATCAGTAGGTATTCCTTATGGTATAGAAAATGGAATGTTTTATTTAGGCAGACTTCTCATATTGAGTTTAATATCTACATTCGGAACAGCTTCAATAGCTGCAAATTCTGTATCTACACTTATAGCTAGTTTGGAAGTTCTTCCCGGTATGGCTATAGGCTTAGGACTTACAACTATTATATCTCAATGCGTAGGTGCTAATGATTATAATCAAACTAAATATTATACTAAAAAGATTATAGCTATTATTTATGTATCTCAAACTATAACTAGTGCTATTATGCTTGCCATTTTGCCTATAATACTTAATATATATCATTTATCAGCAGAAGCTACAGGCTATACTTATAAATTATCATGGTATCATGCCATTATGATGATTATATGGCCTTTAGGTTATTCTTTGCCTGTGGTATTCAGAGCTTCAGGAGATGCTAAGTTTCCTATGATAGTAGCTTCAGTATCTATGGTGTTATGCAGGATAGTTTTGGCTTATGTATTTGCATTATATTTCAAAATGGGTATGGTTGGTACTTGGATAGCTATGTTTGTTGATTGGATAGTGAAGGCTATAATATTTACATTTAGATATTTAAGCGGTAAATGGATAAAGTTTCAATATAGTTAATGATAGTTATTAAATGATATGTAATAAATAAAAGAAAATAAAATTGGTATGCCTTAGTTATTTTAAGAACATACCAATTTTTTTATTATTAATTAAAGCTAAAACAATAGACTTGTTTCAAAACTAATTTTATTTATAATTGTGGGGACTAGCCCCACCGCGCTGCGTACTTCGTAACACCCCCACTTCTTTTGCGACCGAAGGAAGTACCTTTAGGTAGGCGTGCAGCGGGAAAAAGAACAACAATAAAAATGACAAATTTAAAAATTTTTAGTATATATACCTAAACAATTACATTTTGTCAATTTTTATATTTTGTAAATGTATTATCAACTT
>CASEHG010000024.1 GCA_949287565.1 uncultured Brachyspira sp. | reverse complement strand
TTATATTTAGTCATAATTCTTTCCTCCTTATATTAATAATTTTAAATATATACTGAAACAAATATATTTTGTCAAAAATTATTTTATTATTTTTATTATTTGTGGGGACTAGCCCCACCGCTCTGCGTACTTCGTAACACCCCCAGTTCTTTTGTTGCCACAAAGAAGCTATATCCTCGACAAGCTCAGATACGCTTCGCGAAAGGCTATATTTAAACTTAAATGTAATAAATTATTTTACATGTAATACAATTTTAGTATGATTTAGCACTAATTTTATATTTGCACTTTCGCGAAGCGTGCCTGCGGCAGCAACTTTTTGCGGCGGGAAAAAGTTGAATAAAAGAATTGACAAACTTAAACATTTTCAGTATATAACAATTTTTGGAACTATAAACGCATACATTCTGATGCAAAATTATGATACAACGTTTTTTTACTTCAAAAAATTAAGGAATACTTAAATTCAATATCTATGTCATCTGTGCATATATTGGTATATGTAAAAAATATATAAAAAAATAGGCTGTATAATTAAAATATAAAGCCTATTTTAAATTACTCAGTTAATAATTAATATAATTAATTTTTTTGAAGTTTATACAATCTGTCAGTTTCATAATAATATTTTATATTTTCACTTTTATCAAAGATTATAAACTGAAACTCTGTTATAGAATCATTTTCAACTTTCATAGTTAATGTATATTTACCTCTATAATCACTTGAATAATATGTATGTTTAGAATTATCCAACTTAATATTATTAAAATAAAAAGGAGTTGGTATATTCACTACAGCACTTTTATCTTTTTCATTAATATCAACATACACATTTTCAGGGTCAAATTCTGTAAGTTCTGTTCCATCCAATTTTTTAGCAATTGATTTTGCTTTTCCTCTAAATTCTACATAACCATCATCTTCAAAATTTGGTTCTGAAGTTTTATTTTCACTGCTGCTTATATCATTCTTAGAAGAAGTATTATCTGAATCAGCATTATTTTTTGTTACATTATCAGTATTTTGAAGAGGATTAGCAGGGTTATTTTTGGTACATGATGCCGCAAATAGAATTATCATTATAATTAAAAATATTTTTATTTTCATTTTTTATTTCCTTTATTTTTTATATGTCTTAAATATAACATTTTTATATTAGAAGTCAAATTTATTTTCATAAAAATGAATTTTTATGAAACGGATAATATTAGTAAATTTAAAAGTTTTATTGAAAATAGTAATATATCTTTACTAAAAAATAAAAATTATTGCACAGGTGCTATAGATATTGCATTTAGGAATTACTTAATTTCTTAAAGTATATCATAGGCGTATCATAATTTTGCATTAGAATGTATTCTTTTATGATTCCAAAAATTATTATATTTCCTTAGTTTTAGATTAGCTTTCTCTAAAGTTAATTCTTTTGTACAAAAGTCATAAAATTCTTTTTGGTCTCGGTTATGTGTACTTTCTACTACTCCATCGCTCTGCGTGCCTGCGGCAATACCAAGGACTAGCAACTGGGCTATAAACTCTTTTGATGTGTTTATTTTTACAAAAATTATCTAGCGGATGCTCTGTTTCAAAAAAATGCTTACGATAGGTGAATTCTGTGCCATTGTCTGTTTGAATACAATGAACACGAAAAGGAAAATATTTCAGCATACGTTTGGTAAAATCAATAGTACTTTCTGGTGTTTTTTCAGCATATAAATATCTAAAGCTCATTCTTGTTGCTATATCTACAGCAGTAAATTGATAATAACGTATTTCCCCAAAGAAAGCATATTTTACATCTGTTTGTACCTTTTCCCCCGCTTCTTTTATATAAATAGCATGCTTTCCTTTATGTTTTTTTCTTATTTTCTTCTTTCTATTTTGATATAGATTATAATCTTTGAAGATTGTTTCAATAGCTGTAGTGCCTATTGTAATATTTTCTTTTTCTAAGAGTTTTTTAATTTTTAGCTTACCATATTTGTATTTCTTACGAACTTCTATTACTTTATTAATAATCTTTTTCTTTTTAAGCTTATTAGGACTATTTTTGGGTTTCCTACTCTTATTTTCTACAGTTCCTGTTTCTTATAATTTCTTCTTCCAATAGTAATAAGTTCTTATGCTAATATTAAATTTGAGAGCCTGAACTTTTTTATTTTTAGCTTTATTAATAGTTAATACTATCTTTTTTTTCTGATTTGTATTATATTGTTTCATAGGTATTCCTTTTTATTTTTTTGCTAATTTAATTATAAGGAATACCTGCTTTTTTTAAACTAAAAAGTGTGCAATATCTATTACTCCTAAACAATAAAAAGTAAAAAATCGTACTTTTTCTATTGACAAACAAATAAACATGTATATAATACTTCATTACTAATAGTACGAAATAAGACTATATTTAAAAGGAGTTTATTATGATGAATATTCAAAAAATGGATAAGTCTTTTTTCAAATATGTTTTACCTGCTATAGTATCAACTATGCTTGGAGGATTTTATATAGTTGTAGATGGTTTTTTCGTTGGTAATTCTATGGGAGATATTGGGCTTACTGCGATTAATTTAGTTTATCCTATAGGTACTTTGCTTATGGCAGCAGCTATTATGCTTGGTATGGGAGGATCTGTTATAATGTCAACATATCTTGGAGAGGGTAATATAGAAGGATTTAATAGGGCTAAAGTAAATACTTTTATTTCTCTTATATTAGCTAGTATAATATTAACAGTTGTTCTTCTTTTATTAAAAAACACTCTTATATATTTGCTTGGTGCAAGAGATGAGGTATTTAAACAGGCTGATTCATATATTACTACTATAATTTTAGGAGGCAGTTTTCAAATAATATCATTCGGTTCTATGCCTATAATAAGAAATTCAGGAAAAACTATTCATGCCATGAGTTTTATGGGAGTGGGGCTTATAACAAATATTATTCTTGATTATTTATTTTTAATGGTTTTTAGATTAGAGATGTTCGGTGCTGCTTTAGCTACAATAATAGCTCAAGGATTAGTTGCTTTAATAGCTGTTTATTATCTATTTATAAGAAAGAAAAACAGAACAAAAATAAAATTATCAGATTTTGATTTATCTATGACAAAGAGAGCTTTGCAAATAGGATTATCTCCATTTGGTTTGGTTATGGCTCCTTCTCTTATAGTGATATTTAATAATCTTCAATGCATCAAATACGGCGGATATTTAGGAACTACTGCCTACTCTGTAATGAATTATATATACGGCTCTATTTTGCATTTGTTTGAGGGAGTTGCAGAGGGATGTCAGCCTATGATAAGTTATTTTAAAGGTGCATGCAGAAATGATCTTATGAGAAAAGTATTTAAAAAAGGTATATTATTTGATATTATACTTGGGGCTTTCCTTATAATAGTAGTATTGGTTTTTAGAAATAAACTAGGAATATTATTTGGTGCTTCTATAGAAACTAATGACATAATAAGTTTAGGGCTTCCTATAATATCTTCAGGTTTTATACTTCAGCCTATAGTAAGGCTTGGAACTGCATATTTTTATTCATCAGGAGAAAGCAGATATTCTACGCTTTTAACATATATAGATCCTTTGCTTGTAAGTCCTTTATGTATATTGATACTTCCTTTATTCTTGAAACTTAATGGTGTATGGTTTGCCGTGCCTATATCACAGTTAATATTAGCTATTTTGT
>CASEHG010000023.1 GCA_949287565.1 uncultured Brachyspira sp. | reverse complement strand
GAATTAACTTTTTTTTCTTCATCTTCCAATATTATTTTGTAAACTTCTATTTCTTTGGATAAAAGAATCTCTATTTTTGTAAGTTCTTCGTATAAGTTAAACATAAATACCACCTTTAAGTTAAAGCCGATTAAAATTATTAATCAGCTATGTATAATTTATCGGCAGTTATTATGATTACTTAACATATTTTTTTAAAAATATTATGTTAATTTTCCACATCTATGGATTTTATGGCTTCTATACACATATCTCTATATTCAGCATCAGAATAAGTAAACCAAGCAAGTAATGCCAGCTTTTTAGCTGCACAAGCTACTGTAATAATATGATCATTATCTTCTAATTCTTTTTCATATACTATACTTTCTATCTTGCCGCTTTGAGATTTTACATCAAGTTTTTCACCTTTATCTTCTCCGGCAATATCTATTTGCTTTAATACATATTCCATTATTACATCAATCTCTTCATTGGCAAAAGAGTAAACCTGCATGGCTATATATACATTAATATCTTTGAATTCTATTAAAGATTTATCATTTCTAAATACATTCATACGCATAGGCAGAATAATAGTAAATCCTGCTGCTATAGAATAACGGGCTTTTTCAAGTCTAAAGCCTATTTGAAGAGTATCCTGCTGATGATGAGCAGTTTTTTTGCTTTCTATAAATTTAGCCAAATTTTCATCGTCTAAATAATGAGCAATATCAATAAGTATATCCCAAGGATATTTTAATGAAGCATCTTTTTTATATGATTCCTGAAAAGCATACATAATTTTTTTATACATAGTCTTTTCTTTATTATCAATGGCCTCTCTGAATGGGAAATAGAGCCAAATCATACTAATAAAGCTTTTAAACCAAAATTTAGCATTCATCTCTTCAATATCCCATATAAAGAAATCCGCTGCTAAAGTTAATCTATCCTCTTCACTAGCATCTATAAAGTCAGTAAACCAATTTTTGCCCCAATATCCTAAAGAAGATAAAGCAAAATACTCTTTTTCTATTACAGGATAATTATAAGGCATAGATATCATAAAATTACTGAATCCATTATCATGATGAGTTATAAGCATTTTAGCATAATCAGCCAAAGAATTAACAAAAAACTTTTTTAAAGCTTCAAAATTCCTGCTTCTAAAATAACCGCTAGGATCTTTGTGTACGGCATCTTCTCTAAACTCTATATCAAGCCTTCTAGCTATTCTATCCAAAACACCTACTATAAACCTATGATATCCGGCCCCAAAAGAACCAGTAGTTATAGTTATAAATAAAGTATCTGTTTTAAACTCAAAATATATAGGGTCAGCAGAAGGATGAAAAGAATATATAAGAGTAGTTCCATCCTCTATTATAGAAAACTCAGAAATCATTACAAGCGGATTAATATTAACTTCGTTTAAAGAAGAAACTATCGCTTTAAATAATCTGTCTTGGTTAGGAATAACCCTTCTATTATCAAATGTCGCTGACAGCAAAAATTCTACATTCATTTTAAAAAAATTCTACTTATTTTATAATATTTACATTGTAGTATAATAACATTTTTTATTATTTTAGCAATATATATTTGATAAAGTTTTATATATAAATAGTAAAAATATAAAATTTAGTACACTTTAACGATATAAACACTTGACTTTTTTTGATGATATGCTATTATAAATACACATTTCAAAAGAAAGGGCGATTAGCTCAGCTGGGAGAGCGGGTGCCTTACAAGCACTAGGTCGGCGGTTCGAGCCCGTCATCGCCCAATTTTTTCCCCTTTACAAATAAATCTTTTTGATAAATCTTCCTATTAAATATGATTTTTTTAACGATAATAAATTTGAATTTAATATTAATACATGTTAATATTATGTAAACAATAATTTTTTAAGAGTAATAATAGAATAATATGACTGTTTTGCAATATGTTTTAGTAATAACAACTATACTGGTAGTACTGGCACTAATAAGTTTTATAATAAAGGCCGGATCTAAATATAAAATATTTACAATGGCTCTTATAACAGTAATTGTATCATCTATATCAGCAGTAGGAATTATATATATAAATAATACTAAAGATATAATGTCCAATTCTGATTTAAAGCAAATTCAGCTAGAAGAAGAGAAAAAAAGAATAAGAAAAGATATAATAATAAGACCAGGGGCAATAGAAACTATAGCTCTGCATTTAGCATATTCAAATAGAATATCGCCGCCTACTATAAAAAATAGAGAATTAGGGTTTTATTTAGATGGAATATGGTTTAACTGGGCTAATGGAAAACTTTTAACCGATGAAGATATGACTAATCAGGATAATTATATACCTTTCGGTTTTTATCCTTATACAATAGACGGACTTCCTGAGGTACAGAAAGAAACTCCTGAAAGAACTAAAGAACTTCAGGAATATTACAAAAGAAGAGTTAATAATACAAAATATATCAATAATAAATTCTTAGATACTCTTTATGATGGAACAAGCGAAAGGAGTATGGTAAAGCATATAAGCACAAAAAGTATATTAGGATATAAAGTAAGAGTTCATGACTATGTATATGAACAGCTTTCTAATGTAAGTGTAGAAGTGAAGCTTATAGCACAAACTAATCAGGAAGTTGAAAATTTCCTAGATTCTTTAAAAATAGTTAGCGGATATGTTTGGAAAATAATCTCAAAGAGTGCAAGCAGAAGCTATCATAGTTATGGTGTAGCTTTCGATACTTTGCCTAAAAAAAATAATGGTAAGCAAATATATTGGGCTTGGACTAGAGTTAATAATAAAGCTTGGTATGCTGTGCCTTATGATAAAAGATGGCATCCGCCTAAAGAAGTTGTAGAAGTATTTGAAAAGTATGGATTTATATGGGGCGGTAAATGGCATAATTATGATACCATACATTTCGAATACAGGCCGGAACTCATCATATACAATAAAATTAAAAATGATGAAGATGCTACATACGAGCTTATAGAGAAATACGGCATATTCTAAAATTAATCTGCAGAGAAATATAAAATGGATAATACTATATTCACTAAAAATATAGAGCTTTTAAATAAAAATAAATATAATTTTAGAGCTGTAAAAAAATTAATAGAATATAATGCTGCTAATAATAAATATCAATTAAAGCAAGCTAAAAATAATCTATTTGCTGTTATGTACAATAATAAGCCTTTAACTTCTCTATATAATCCTATGGAAGAAGCTAAAAGATTAATATCTCAATTCATAACAAACAATAATGAACATATAGGAATATTTTTATCTATTGCATCATTCTTTCATATAGAATATTTTCTTTCATTAAATGGAAACAATAAAGCAATCATAATAGAAAAAGATATAGAAATAGTTAAACTTATTTTAGAAAATTTAAAGCCTTCAAATGAAAATATATTAAAGAATACCATACTAATTTTAAATGAAGATTTAGAAAATATATTGGCATTCTTTAATTTTTATATGAATGATAATGATTCTAAAAAAATAGTTTATATAAGACATATAAGAGCTTCAAATATAGATGATGAAACAAAAGAATATTATGACAATGTTAATATATCGCTTGCCAACAGTATAAAAGAAAAATTAATGTCATTAACATCTAATTATTATTTTGCTCCTATATGGGCTAGAAATACATTATATAATATGCATTTCAATGAAGGATACTCTATAAAAACATTCTATAATATATTAAAAAGAGAAATACCTGTTTTACTAGTATCTGCAGGTGCCTCAGCTGATGATTATATAGAAAATATTAAAGAACTATCAAAAACTCATTTTGTTATAGTATTGTCGCATACTTTTAATAGTTTAATAAAAAATAATATAAAGCCTGATGCTGTTGTATCTACTGACGGAGGTTTTTATTCATCAATACATTTGAAAGAACTTCTTAAAAAAGAAAATGAAAATATAAATATATTCACTACACATACAGCATATCCTTTTCCCCTTACTCATATAGAAAATAAAAGAATATTTTATTTCTCACATGATGAAAGTTTTGAGAAGATATTATACCCTATAAATGATGATGATAATAACAATATATATTTCTATATGGAAGGAAGCGTTATAATGCCTGCTTTAAGGATAGCATATATGCTTAATCCTAAATATATACTGCTTGCAGGATGTGATTTTTGTCATATTGATGATAAAACGCATTCTAAATATTCAAATGCTTCAGCCCATGATTATATTAACAGCAGTAAATTAAAAACTTTTGAATCTGCTAAATATAAAAGGCTTAATGATAATCAAAAAATAAAATGCTATGATAATGTTTATAGAAATACTTCTTCATCACTTTTAAGTTATAAAAATCATTTTGAATCTTTAATTCAGGAGATTTCTGAAAGCACTGATGTTTTTACTTTAACGGTTCAATCTGCAAGTATAAAAAATGTAAAAATATACAATACTAACAATTTTAATTCTAATAATAAAAATATAGAAATTAAAAGCTATTTAAAAGAGAATATAGATAAAGAAAAATTAGTAAAAGAGATAGACAATTTCATAAATAACATCAACAAAGAAAATATAAATAAAGAAGATTTTAATAATAATATGAAAAATATTGCTGATATAATATCGCCTTGGCATGTTGAAAAATTTGAGAAGTCTGTTATAAGCTACGAAGAGTTAAAAAACTATATGAATAAATGGTATAATGATATAAAATTCCTTATTTATTAAAAAATTATTTATTATTATTGTTATGCTCGTCGACGAAGTCCACCTAGGCAGGTGTAGCTTATAATAACTACTTAGTGGCTACAACTCGCTTTTATATTTTTATTCTAATATTTAAATTTTTTATTTCTAATACTTTACAAAAAATTAACGAGAATTATAATTAGTAAACATAATATATAGTTAAATAAAAAATTAATAAAAATACAGGAGAAGTAAAAAACATATGAAAAAAATTGTATTTGTGTTTATAACATTATTAACAATATCAATACAGGCATTCTCTGCTGCTGTAACAACACATTATAATAATTGGAAAATAAGAAGAATAAGCTATAACAATACTGATACAAAAACTGTTACAATGACTATAAAAAATAATAATAGTTTAGAGGTATATATAGCAGCTAGAAATAATCAAGTTAGCGTAAGCATAAATTGGTATAAAGATAAAGTAGATGAGAATACTCCTATTGTAGAATATAGTTTCAATAATTCTCCTTATAAATCTGTAGAGCCTTTTATGAGATCTTCAAGTGATAATTTTGATATATTATACACAATATCACCTGCTTTCGGAATCATACAGGAGAAAGAAGTTATTGAGTTCTTAAGTAAATTAATAAACAGTAAAACTTTATCAATAAAAGCTAGCAGTAATAGTCAGGCATATACTATTGATGTTACAGGATTAAAAGAGGCAATGCAGAAAACTGATTTCTCTGGAACTCTATTAGAAAAATATAAGAGTCAGATATTAAAATAATAAAACTAAAAATTTTGACTTTATCACCGCACGTAGAGCAAAATTAAAAATATAATTTTAATAATAATTCAAATTTTATTATATTATAAAATTAAGTTCATCGTGCGTTAAATAGATTATAAATCTAATTAAAACTTGGGCGGGTGCTAAAATTTATAATCAAGCTTTAAAGATAATTAAGATAAAACTCAGAATAAAGCAGAAAATTTTAAAGGGCGGGGTATGTAAGTAATCTCTTTATTTATTTTTATCAACTTTTCCCGCCGCAAAAGTTGCAAAAGTGCAATTTATAATTAACATAAACTATATTATTTTTATTAACATTATATTATAAATTTAGTTTACTGTACGTTAAATAGATTATAAATCTAATTAAAACTTGGGCGGGTGCTAAATTTATAATCAAGCTTTAAAGATAATTAAGATTGAAACTCAAGATAAAGCTATAAACTTTAAAGGGCGGGGTATGTAAGTAATTCTTTAAAGTTAATTTTATTCACTTTTATATTTAAAAAAGAATTAAACTATAAACATATTAAAGTTATACTGTGAATATATAAAATAAAAACATTCCTAATAAACACAGCATAACTTTATAAATAAAAATTAAAATCCTAATTCTTCATCTACAAATATAATATGTATTCTCTCTTTTATATGGCATTTATTAACTATAATAGTGTAAGCACATAATCTTTTTTCTATATCGCAATTTTCTTCATCGCAAACCATATCACCTACACAGCAAGGATTATCCACTTTAAATCTTACAGAATTTTCTCCTGCTGCAATGCTTCTTACTCTTTTTATGGCATCTTCAACTGTATCACAAACTTTATTCCTTCCAACAATCAAAAATACTTTTTTAGGTCCGTAAATAGTGGCAGCAACTCTGTTTCCGCCTCCGTCTGTTGATACTACATCACCATTCTTTGTTATGGCATTAGCAGAACATAAATAAACATCACTGCTGAATGCTTTTACTTCTGCTTCGGCTTTTAATTCTTTATTATTTCTATCAATAAAATTTTTATAGCTTTTTAAATCCTCTAATATGCCCATTTGATTAACTGATGTACTTCCTCCAAAGGTAATAGTATCATTTTCTTTTATTAATGATAATACAAATTTCTTTGCTTCTTCTTTATTTGAAAAACTATCGAAAGCAAAACCTTTTTTATTGAATTTATCTTTTACAACTAAAGATAATTTTTGAAAATATTCTTCCTGAACTGTCATAAAAAATCCCTCATTTATTTTTAAACTTTGATTTTTAGTATAGTACAAGTAATATTTTTTTCAAGCAAATAAAATTTTATTCTAATTCCCCGCCCTTTATATTTTATTATTTAATTTAGACATTTTAACTTTATTATCCTTATCACTTAATAAGAAATTTTAGCACCCACCCAAGTTTTTTTAAATTTGTTGCTCTATTACCGCACGTAGAATAAAACTAAAAATAAAGATTTATTTATAATTCAAATTTTATTATTTTTTTAAATTTCATTCACCGTGCGTTAAAAAAATATTATAAATCTAATCATCACTTTAGCGGGAATACTTTTTTATTTTGCATTAAAAAATATTTAAGGCTTATAAAATGAAATAAAATCAATGAAGTATGGAGGGCGGGATATGTAAAATAAATTTTAAGTAAAATACATTGACATAACTTGTTTTTCTTTTAGAATATTCATATTAATTTTTATTTAGGTTCTTATTATGAAAGTAATATTATCAATTATATTAATTTTATTTAATATTAATATTTTATATTCAATGAAGTTTTCTCCTGAAATCGGCATATTTATGAATATAGGGGCTTCAAAAATTTTTACTAAAACAGAAGTTGATCAAAATGAATATTCATACCTTGTTGATTTTAGAACTATAAAAGGCGATATATTTTTAGATTTTGAGGCTATTTTTCAATTGGGTGTAAAAAACAATATTAATAATAATATTGTTACTGGCTTAACTTCCCTTTTAGAAATAGGATACAGCCCTTATATAATAAGCACAAAATATGAAGGTGAAAGTGATAGTATATATTATATCTTCACTGATAGAGTTATTCTTTACAGTTTAGTTTTAGGAGCTTTAGAGAAAATAGTTTTTAACAATTTTTCTATAGGTATAGGAGCAGGTGTATTATTTCCAATATCTGGTTTTGCTGCATCTAATCATCCTAGGAATATAATATCAGTAATGCCTAGTGAAAATTTATCAATAATTTCGCCATATAATAGTAAATTGGATTATGCATATATAAAAAAGCTATTTAAAGTTCCTGTTGCTCCGTATATAAAGATAACTGCCGAATATGCATTCAAGCCTTATAAAATTGATAATGCTGAAATGGATTTTGTACTTGGAGTATATTTAAATTATAATTTTGGTATGCAGTATGATGTTTCTGTATTGAATAGTAATATACCAAAGCAGGGAGATAATGGACTTATCATACCTGGTATATCTAGTAAAGATATGTTCTATAAATATGATTATTCCAATTTGGATTTTGGTTTTACATTGGGTGTTTCTTTTAGAGCTTTAGAATAATTCAATATTTAATAAAAACCGTTATGATAGTAAATATATCATGGCGGTTTTTAATTTTATTCTAAGCCACCCTTTAT
>CASEHG010000022.1 GCA_949287565.1 uncultured Brachyspira sp. | reverse complement strand
TATAGAGAATTTGATTTTTTTTATTTTTCGATTATATTATAAAATATAAAAAATAATTAGTTTTTTGAAAAATATCTAAAAAATTTTTAGTACGGTTTTGTTGTTATGAAAATAAATAATCTTTCTTTTAGAATACCTTTTATAATTTCTATTATGTTTATATTATGTATGTCAATTATTGTGTTAATAATTACAATAATAAGTTCTCATTCTATAGAAGATACAGCTATAAAGGGATTAAGAGTTGCAGCAAAATCATATTCAGATATGATAGATTTATATTTCACTGAAAAAAGATTAGTTATGGATTTATACTCTAAAGATCCTAATTTAGCAAAATATCTAGTTAATCCAACAGAAGAAAATAAATTAGCAGAAGAATCATTGAAAGAATTTACAAGAGAGGTTGCAGATACTCAGGTTTTTTATAATTATTCTTTAGTTAATTTTGATGCTAATATAGTACTTGATTCTATAGGCGGAAAATTACTTCATATTAATTATGGTAAAAATTCACCAGATTGGACTAGATTTAGAGATACAGGATTCGATTTTGCAGGAAGAGATTTGATTCAGCCTTCTTCAGCCAATCCTCTTAATGCTATATGTGTTATATGGAAAGGTGTTAAAGATGAAAATGGAAAGGTTGTTGGAGTTTTGAATAGTTCTATTAATTGGATGAAATTTATATCAGATTATATTATGCCTAGTCAATTAGGACAAACTGGTTCTATAATGATAATCGATAAAAATAGAAATATAATAGCTCATAATGATACAAATAAATTATATATGAAAGTAATATAATAGGTACTTCAGCTTATGAGAGAAAACCTGAAACTATAAGAGCTAAGGAAGATGAATTCTTTCAACATGTTTTAGAGACAAAAGAGGGTATTTTGGAATATGTAGATGATAATAATGTTTCTGAAATAGCATTATTCAATCCTATACATAATACACCTTGGTACTTGATAGTAAGTTACAGCCAGGATGAAATTTATGGAGATAAAAACAAACTTACAAAGATAGTTATAATTATAGCTGTTATTATGGCTATGGTTATTTGTTTTATTGGTAAATTAATAGCTAGATCTATAATATTGCCTTTGAATATGGTTGTAAATGAGGCTGATAATATATCTAAAGGTTATATAGTCAATAATGATAATGTTTCTTGCAGTACTAGAAAAGATGAAATAGGTAAATTAATGTGTAGTTTTTATAATATGAAATCAGCGCTGATAAATGCAGTTAATGTTGCAAATACTATAGCTGTTGATGCAAAGGATAAAGCTGGCTAGATATCATCAAAAAATAGTAAACTTCATGCAGAAACAGAAAGTAATTCTTATAAAATGCAGGAAACTTCTAGTATCACTAATAATATAGGAGATTCTGTATTAGAAACTACCAATTATGCTAATGAACTTATTAATATAATGAAAGAAGCTAATAATTCTATAGATATGGCAGACAGCAGTATTACAGAAGCTGCTGATAATGCCAATTCTGTAAGTGAAGCTAGTAACAAAATAAAAGATATTACAAATGTTATAGAGAATATTGCCTTCCAAACAAATATATTAGCTTTGAATGCCTCTGTTGAAGCGGCAAGAGCTGGAGAAAATGGAAGAGGTTTTTCTGTTGTAGCAAATGAGGTTAGAAATTTGGCACAAAGCACATCAGGATCGGTAAAAGATATATCTTCTCTTATAGAGGAGAGTCAGAAACGTATAGAACTAGCTGCTAAATCTACTAATCAGTCTAAAGAATTGTTTAATGATATGAAAGAAAAGATAGAAAAAGCATATTCTTTACTTCAGCAGTGCTTTGAAATTACAAAAAGATGGTATAGATTCTATCAATTCTCATATAATTAATATAGAAAATAGTTCTAAAAATAACACTAAATTAGCGGAAGATGTTAGTGAGATTTCAGAAGAATTAGAAGAATTATCTATAAAATTGGAAGATGCTATGTCATTTTTTAAAGTAAAAGGTGATAATAAGTAATAAAAAATATATTTTTTAGCCCAAAATGTTCTAAAAATTTAAATAATTCTAATAAATACGCTGTAAATTGTAATTGTACTTGAAAAAATTGTTATTTATGCTATAATATATTAGTATAATCTTAATTAAATCAAGGTTAAATTATTATGAAAAATTCACAGGTATTTATGGAAGGTGTTTGGAAGAATAATCCAACCTTCGTTCAGGTTCTTGGTATGTGTCCTAGTTTGGCAGTAACAAGCAGTGTAATGAATGCTATAGGTATGTCAGTAGCAACTATATTCGTTTTGGTTTGTTCATCTGCTCTAATTTCTCTTATTAAAAAGATTTATGCTAATGAAGTTAGAATTATGGGATACATAGTAGTTATAGCAGCTTTCGTTACTTTAACAGATATAGTTATGAAAGCTAAGTTTTACACATTATCTTTGGCATTAGGTCCATACATTCCGCTTATAGTTGTAAACTGTATAATTTTGGGAAGAGCAGAAGCTTTTGCTAATAAAAACGGAATTATACCTAGTATTTTTGATGCTTTAGGTAATGGTGTAGGTTTCTTTATTGCTTTGACATTACTTGCTTCTATCAGAGAGATTTTAGGTAATGGTACTTGGCTTGGTTTTGATATAGTAGGTACTTTAAGAGGTTTCTTTGAGTCTGCTATGCCTTTCGCTTTGAATGCATATAATGAAATCACTACTCCTTGGGTTGTTATGATTATGGCTCCTGGTGCTTTCTTCACTTTAGGAACTTTAATTGCTATCAAAAGAGCTATAGACGCTAGAGGAGGAAAAGCTAATGGTTAATTTAATTTTATTATTTGTAGCAACAGTTCTAGTTAATAATTTCGTATTAACTAAATTTTTGGGTATATGTCCGTTTTTGGGAGTATCAAACAAGCTAGATTCAGCAATTAGTATGGGTATTGCCGTTACTTTCGTATTGGTTTTAACTGCTGCTGTTAGCTGGATGATACAGTATTATATATTGGTTCCTTTTAAAATCGAATTTTTACAAACTATTCTTTTCATTATTGTAATCGCAGCTTTAGTACAATTTGTTGAGATGGTAGTAAGAAAAACTAGTGAAAGTTTATATCTTTCTTTGGGTATTTATCTTCCTCTTATTACTACTAACTGCTGTGTATTAGGATTGGCTTTATTTGGTGTTTTATACAAATATAACTTTATACAAAATATAGTATTTGCTTTAGGTGCAGGCGTTGGTTTTACATTAGCTTTAGTTATAATGGCTAGCATAAGAGAACGTTTAATGACTGCAGATATACCGGAAGCTTTTAAAGGTCCTGCTATGCCTTTCATTACTGCAGGTATCCTTGCACTTATTTTCTATGGTTTTTCCGGAATAATAAAAATATGATTTTGAGTGTTAGAAGTATTTTATAAGGATAATAAAAATGATGACATCTGTTTTAGTAGCTTCAATATCTTCAGGCTTAATTGCTTTGATATTGGCTGTTTTATTGATATTTTCTTCAAAAATTTTCAAAGTTGAAGTTGATGAAAGAGTTACAACACTTACTGAAATGCTTCCTGGTGCTAACTGCGGCGGTTGCGGTTTTCCAGGTTGTGCGCAGTTCGCTAAAGCTTTAGTTGATGATAAAGCTCCTGTAGACGGCTGTTCTGTTGGAGGTCCTGATACTGCTGCTAAAGTTGCTGACTTCTTAGGTAAAGTAGCTCCTGAACAAAAAGAGAAAACAAGAGCATATATTTTCTGTCATGGACATAATGGTATAGCTAAATCTAACAGAGTTTATAAAGGTGCTCCTACTTGTGTTTCTGCTGTTATGGCCGGCGGAAATAAAGAATGTTCTTACGGCTGTGTTGGTTTTTATGATTGTATGAACGTTTGCGAATTTGGTGCTATTGTAAAAGATGAAGAAACAGGAATGCCTGTTATAGTTGAAGATAAATGTGTTTCATGCAGTGCTTGTGTTAAAGCTTGCCCTCAGAAACTTATTGAGATTCACCCTGTTTCTCAAGATATACATGTTTACTGTAAATCTAAAGATAAAGGCCCTATAGCTAAAAAAGCTTGTGATAGAGCATGTATCGGCTGTAATATATGTGTTAAAAATACAAAAGAAGGCGGCATGAAAGTTGATAATTATCTTGCTATAGTTAATTATGAGGACTATGCTGTTACAAATGAAAGTATAGCTAAATGTCCTACTAAAGCTATTACTGATGAAAAAGTAAATTCAGTAAAAAGCCTTCCTGTGCCTTTAAAAAAAGCATAAGAACTATTTAATTGAAAATTAAAAACAAGGGCGGTAATTAATTTATTATCTCCCTTGTTTTTTTATATTTATAAATCTATATAATAAAGCACAATATCTTCATAATCATTATTTTTATTGATGTATCCTTTTTTAACTATGCCTATTTTATTAAATCCAATTTTTTCATATAATTTATGGGCATTAATATTGGATATTACAACAGCATTAAATTGAAGTATTTTATATCCTAATTTCTTGCCTTGTTCCATAGAATCTCTAACTAATGCTTCTCCTATTCCTTTTCCTCTCGATTCTTTACTTACTGCATAAGAGGCATTTGATATATGTCCGCATCTTCCTATATTATTAGGATGAAGTATATATACACCGAAAACTTTATCATTATCTATTGCAATACCTGTATAGTCTTGAGTGCTGAAATATTTATGAGCTTCTTCTTCGTTAGATAATGTTTCTATTTGAGGAAAATATATACCTTCTTCTATTATATCATTCCATATTTTTAAAACTTCTTTAATATATTTTATATCATATTTTATTATATGCATTTTCTATTCCTTTTATTGATATTAAATCATTATATTAATTAAAATATTATTATGCAATAAGATTTTATGCATGGGTGCCATACATATTGCATTTAAGTATTCCTTATCTTTTTG